>CAZGIO010000020.1:2034-2439 GCA_964525975.1 uncultured bacterium | reverse complement strand
AATACGGATGGTCTTGATGCCAGAAAGGGATATCTCAAGATCGCTGCCTGCCATGAGGTTCTGTGAGAGGAGAGTCTTCAGGGCCCCGAAAGTCAGACCTGCCACGGGTATCCTTCCCAGCTCGGGAGATGATATGTTGCCGTTGTTGTTCACTGTGACTTCATACTGGTTGTTTGTGCTGCCCCATATGGTGATGAGCAGCGTGTCTCCCGGAGAAAGATGGGCGTCTCCGGCGCTGCTTCCTTCAAGAAGAAAACTGTAGAGGTCCAGTGTCCTCACAGTGCGCCCTTTGCGTTTTAACCTGATGCTGCGCAGGGATCCCGTGGGCGAGGGGCCTCCCGATGCGAAAACCGCATTGATCATGGTGGCAAGGCCAGAGATAGTGTATGAGCCCGGGGAAAGGGC
>CAZGIO010000020.1:0-2024 GCA_964525975.1 uncultured bacterium | reverse complement strand
TTCATACTGGTTGTTTGTGCTGCCCCATATGGTGATGAGCAGCGTGTCTCCCGGCCCCAGTATATAGGAATCGTTCACGGGGATGTTCTCAAGGGGAGCGAAGGTCCCGGGAGCGTCAAAAAAATCTCCTCCGAAAAGCTTCAGTCCTTTTACCTGGGGATCATATTCCTTCCCTTGGCCGTTGAAATAGTATTTGTTGAAAAAAGTATTTTCGACGGGGGGAGCTGTCTCCTCCTGAGGAGTCTCCGGCCTCATGTCTTTTTCCTGTTCCGGTATTTCAGGTTTGTTTACTCCCGTGGTATTGAAACTGCTTCTCAGTTCTGAAAGTTTGGCAAGGTCGTCAGGTGAAAAAGTCTCTCCCTTCAGATAACGGTCCATGAGTTCTTTTTTCTCATACTGGGTCAGTGGAAATGTGCTGCCTGCGGCAAACAGGATCAGCAGCAGACAGATTGCAAAGCGTTTCATTATCTTCCTTCCTTTTTTTTGAAGCTCAGGTTCCGCTGCAGCTCTCTTATATACGCGCTTGTCTCCGGATCGTCCTTCATGCGCTTAAAATATTCATGTCCAAGGGCCAGGATCACACCGGTGAAAAATCCCAGAAAGATCGAGACCATAAGGATTAGTTTCCGCTTTGGCCGGCTCCGCTGATCGGGAATAAAGGGTTTTTCATGGATCTGATATAGGTTGTTCTGGTTTATCTCCGCAAGGATGAGCTTTTTGGATTCAGACGCCCACATGGCTGAGAGTTCAGCCTTCAGCACAGGGTCAGATGTCTTGCGGATCTCTTCCCTGAGCTTGGTTACGAAGTGGGAACTCTGTTCCGTCTGTTTCTTTATGACGTACTCGTTCAGTGAAGACATCAGTTTGTTGAGTATCAAAAACGAGAGGTCGGGAGCCATGCTTTCGATGGTGATGGATATGGTGGCGTTTACGGAGTCTTCCCGCACATTGACAAGCCTGCGCAGAAAGGAGAGCTGTTCTTCTATGGTGCCGTACTCTTTATCCAGAAGATCTGTAAAATTGTTTTCTTCATTGGCGTAAAGCAGAAAATCAGAACTGTGCAGCGTCTGCTTGATGGTCTGCAGGGTGTCGCCTCCTGTAAGAAAGGAGAGGTTGGCTCCGAAGATGGACGCAAGGCCGCTGAGGCTGCCCAGAGACGTGGGGCTTTTACTCTCTTCCGTGGGGCCGATCACCGCCTGGACAGTATATGTGGAGGGTGTAAACAGCGCGATGAGGAGGCCCGCCACGGCAAATGCCAGTGTGACCAGGATGATCAGGGCCTTTTTTCTCGCCAGAATGATCAGAAGATCCCAGATATTTATCTCATCTTGTTTTTCCATCAATCCTCCTTAAGCAATTCAGTTATAAGTATGGTGCCGCTTATGCGGAAGTCCCTGATCCTGAAACCCAGCGCTTCCGCGGCGCGTTCCATGGCTTTAAGTCCGGGACAGGCCGGGGGCTTTATTCCGCTGGAAGCCAGGAGTTTTCCGTCCAGGAAGACCTTGACCTCTGATCCCCCCAGGCTGTTGTCTTGTCTGATGGTGTCTTTCCTGATGATGCGGTATCCCCTCTGTAAATAGATATAGGTCAGTATAAGGGACCCGTCTTCCCCGTATAACCGGCTGTTTTCTCCGCTGTAAAGGGCAAAATGGCCCAGGGCGTCTGTGACAGCCAGGCATCTCGCCGTCTCTATGTCATATTGAGTATAGTCATAACATGCTCCCTTAACAAGGAGAGACGTCCCGGCTGACGCCGGAAGCGTCAGCGCCAGGATGCTAAAGATTGCTGTGAACGAAATCCACCGCATTTTTAAATATCGCCAGTCCTTCCCCATGAGAAACCCCCTCTTTATTGATTCTGCCCGGACTCAAATATGAGTCGATATATGCTTCGGGATGGGGCATCATGCCCAAGATGCGCCCTGTGGGATCGCATAGCCCGGCAATGCCCATCACTGTTCCGTTGGGATTGGCGGGAAACTCTTCAGTGGGCTGGCCTGCGTCATCAATATACCGGAAGACCAC
>CAZGIO010000019.1:0-15324 GCA_964525975.1 uncultured bacterium | reverse complement strand
TTCTTCTCTTGACAGTGAACAGCGTGATTCTCTCATTCAGAAGCTTGAAGGCATCATAGCTGAAAAAGAAGGCAAGATGCTGAAAAAGGATGAATGGGGAAAGAAAAGACTGGCATACGAGATCAAGAAAGAAAATGATGCGCATTATACTTATATCGAGTTTAACGGCAATACCGAGATGCTTGATGAGATGGCGCGTGTCATGAAAATTGATGAGTCTTTTCTAAGACACATGTTTGTAAAGAAGGAAGATTAGTATGGCCGTATCAATGAACAGAGTTATTTTTGCCGGTACTCTGGCAAGGGACCAGGAGATTAAGTATACAAACTCCGGAAAAGCTGTGGCTAATTTCACTGTGGCTGTAAACGACTACAAAGGACAGAACGCATCATTCTTCAGAGTGGTGGTCTGGGAAAAAGTAGCCGAAAACTGCAACCAGTACCTTTCAAAAGGCAGCCCGGTTCTCGTGGAGGGGCGTCTTCAAAGCCGCTCTTATGAGACAGCGCAGGGTGAGAAAAGAAGCACAGTGGAGATCGTTGCTCAAAACGTCCAGTTCCTGTCATCGGGACCGCGGGATAATAACAGCAGCAGTTCATACGGCAGGAAAAACGAAACGGAATTAAAAGAAGAAGTCAAAAGGAAAGTCGAATCCGAGGAAGAGTTCTACGGTGCCGGCGATGATGATGAAGATATTCCGTTTTGATGTCACGAGGAGGCATAATGGCTGAAAAAAGAAGATTCTTCAGAAGAAGAAAATATTGCAGGCTTTGCTCCGGTGAGATAAAAGAGAAGGATGTCAATTACAAGAACATTGACGTGCTTAAGAACTTTATCACCGAACGGGGCAAAATAGCTTCAAGAAGCAGAACCGGCGTTTGCGCAAAACATCAGAGGATGGTTGCCAAAGAGATCAAACGCGCAAGAATGATTGCTTTGCTGCCTTTCAAGGTGGAATACTACAGAAGCAGCAGAAGGTCATAGCGGGGTGATGTATTTATGAAGGTAGTATTGAAAACTAATGTACCCAAATTGGGTGAGACTGGTGAGATTGTAAAAGTCAAAGACGGATACGCCAGAAACTTTCTGATCCCCCAGGGGATGGCAGTACCTTATAACAAATCCACAAAGAAGATGGTGGATAATCAGCTTGAACTGCAGAAGAGCAAGGTAATGCGCAAGGAAAAAGATTATCAGGATATTCTTGATAAGGTGAAAGGCGTGACCATAACCATCAAAAAGAAAGCGGGAGACAACGGAAAGCTTTTCGGTTCTGTCACGTCCGCTGATATCATTGACGCGTTGAAAGAGCAGTCCGTGGAACTGGATAAGAAATATCTTGTCATCAGGGACCATCTCAACTCCGTAGGCGAATATGACCTTCAGGTCAAGTTCGCACAGGGATTTGAAGCTCCTTTCAAGGTGATAGTGGCAAACGAGACAGCAGAGGTAGTGGAAAAAGAAACCGCAGCCGTAGTAAAAGATGAAACTCCGGCAGTAGTGGAAGAAGAAGCTCCGGTTGTAGCGGAAGACGAGACACCAGCTGCAGTGGAAGATGAGACACCGGCTGCAGTGGAAGACGAAACCGAAGCTGAAACTGAAGAATGAGCCCTGCGGAGCCCGTTTTATGAATAAAGAAATCCGGCTGAATGGAAAGCCGATTTCTCTTGAACTGTATGACAGCAAATCAGAGGGCGCCCTTTTAGGCGCCCTTCTGGTGGATAACAAGATCATTCCCAATGTTCTTGAAGAACTCGGAGAAGATTACAAAGTATTTTATCACAGGCCTAATCAGCTTATATACAGTGCCATAATAGATATTTTTAAAAATGACGTCAACAAAGCCATAGATCCCATAGTCCTGAAAGATTATCTTACGGGACGTTCGGTTACTCCCGAAGGGACAGAGCTGAAGAACGGAAAGACGCTGCTGGACATGACCGGCGGATACGGTTATGTGGAGGAGATCTGGGAAAAAAGTTCAGCGTTTATAAATTATCTAGAATACATCAGCATAATCCGTGAGAAATTTGTGCTGAGGCGTCTTGTGGAAGCATTGGGAGACATATACAAAGATACAATGACTCAGTCATATGACATGGACAGAGTCCTTGAACTGGCTGAACAGCGGATATTTGACATAGTGCAGGAAAAAAAGATCAAAAAATCTTTCTCTTCCATGAAAGATATCATCGAACGTCAGGTGGATTATATTGAGAACATCAAAAATAACGGCGGCGTTGACGATGAGACAGTAAGGACCGGGTATGAGCTGGTGGATGAGATCACCGGAGGTTTTAAGCCCGGACAGCTTATTATACTTGCCGCGCGCCCGGGTATGGGTAAGACGGCGTTTGCATTGAATATTGCCAGAAATATCGCGAAAAACAACGGCAAGGGTGTCGCGTTTTTCAGTCTGGAGATGTCTGAAGACGAGATAGCCAGAAGATTTATTTTTATGCAGTCAAAGGTCCGCGGCCATGAGGCCATGAAAGGCTATATAACGCACGCTGATTTTCAGAAAGTGCATAATGCGGCGGCTGATCTTATCAACTATCCCATCTTTATCGATGATACTGCGGGTATAACACCTTTGCAGATGAAGGCTAAGATGAGAAGACTCTTTTCCCAGCGCAGCTATTCTCTTGTCATAGTGGATTATCTTCAGCTTATGAACACAGCGGATAATTTTGACAGTATGAACACTAAGATCACTGTGATCTCAAGGATGCTGAAAGAGATCGCCAAGGAGTTCCAGGTGCCGGTGATCGCCCTGTCGCAGCTTTCACGAAATGTGGAACGGCGGGAGAAGAAAAAACCCATGCTTTCCGACCTGAGAGAATCCGGGTCCATCGAGCAGGATGCCGATATCGTCATGTTCCTTTTCAGAGAAGAATATTATGATGAGAACGGCGGGACAAACAACGATAATTCCATAGAGATCAATATCGCAAAAAACAGAAACGGCCCTGTGGGTACCAAACACCTCATATTCTTTAAGGAATACGGCTTATTTGAGAATTTGTCCAGCAGGAAGGAATAACATGTTCTGCAGAAGCGTAAGTTACGTGAAGATACGTGACGAAGCTGAAAAACTTATAGAAAAAGCCAGCTTTAATATAGCTTCAGACGTACTGGAAGCTATAGGCTCCGAGAGGAAGGACAGCACGGGACTGGCATGCCGTATATTGAAAGATATAGAGGAAAACGCCCGGATAGCCGCTGAGGAAAAGATACCCCCCTGTCAGGATACAGGAATAGGAGTCTTTTTCGTGAAGATCGGCACAAAAGTAATCGTGGAAGGCGGGACTGTGCGCGATGCCCTCAATGAGGGTGTCCGGCGGGCTTATGAAAGATGTTACTTGAGAAAATCCGTTGTTTCTCATCCCCTGAAACGTATCAATACAAAAGACAATACGCCCGCAGTCATCCATTTTGAAGAGAGTGAAGGGGAGGAAATCAGGATTGATTTCCTTGCCAAAGGCGCGGGGAGCGAGAATATGAGCAGGATAAAGATGTTTTCTCCGTCTGCGGACGAGAAAAGCATCATAGATTTTATAGTTGAGACAGTGAAGGAAGCAGGTCCCAATCCCTGCCCTCCCTCGGTGCTTGGCATCGGGATAGGAGGCACGTTCGAATATGCCGCTGTCATGGCAAAGCGGGCTCTTCTCAGAAAGATCGGAGAGAGGAATGCCGACACGGATATGGCAGCTCTTGAGAACCAGGTGACAGAAGCCGTGAACAAGTATTCCGGAGTGGGCATACAGGGCCTGGGCACAGGAGTCACGGTTCTGGATACATTTATCGAGACAAGCCCGTGCCATATAGCAAGTCTGCCTGTGGCTGTAAACTTTAACTGTCATTCAGTGCGTCATGCCGGGGTGGTCATATGACACATGTGGATCTGCAGTCAGGAATTCACGGCCTTGCGGGATTAAAGGCAGGGGATGAGGTACTGCTTTCAGGTATCGCATACACTGCGCGGGATGCCGCCCATAAACGCATTATCCATGCCCTTGAAAGGGGAGAAGAGACACCCTTTCCCCTGGAAGGATCTGTAATATTTTATGCCGGGCCCGCCCCCATGAAACCTGGAAGCAGCACTACTGCAGTGGGGCCCACCACAAGCTACAGGATGGATCCCTTTACTCCGGGATTATTCAAAGCCGGGGTTAAAGCGGTGATCGGCAAAGGTAAGAGGGCTCAAAAGATCGCTGACTCATGCAGAGAGAACGGAGCGGTCTATCTCATCGCAGTGGGTGGCATCGCGGCTCTGCTGTCGAAAAAGATCAAGAAGATTGAGATGTTTGCATATGAGGATCTTGGCGCGGAGGCGGTCTATAAAGTGGAATTTGATGAGTTCCCCTGCATCATAGCCATAGATTCTCTTGGAAATGATATATACGCGGATTAGGAGGAAGAAGAGATGAAACTATTGGAGTATCAGGCAAAGGATATGTTGAGTGAGTATGGCATACCCGTTCCGCAGAATGTGCTTCTCAAAGGGCTTACTGACTTGAAAAACGTCGTAAACAAGTTTAACGGCAAAGTCGTGGTAAAGGCCCAGGTGCTTGCCGGAGGCCGCGGTAAATCAGGCGGCGTGGTATTGGCAGACGGATTCGATGAAGCTCATAAAGCCGCCACAGGACTCCTGGGCAGAAGGCTTGTCACATATCAGACTAATGAAAAAGGCGAGGAAGTCTCTTCTCTGCTTATAGAAGAACAGACAAAAATCAAAAAGGAGATATATCTCAGCATCACATATGACAGGGAAAATCAGAAACCCGTGTTTATGATATCTGAGGAGGGAGGCGTCGAGATAGAGGAAATAGCCGTGACCCATCCGGAAAAGATCATAAAAGTATGGGCCGACCCCCTTACAGGGATACAGGCGCATCATGTCAGAAGACTCTTTACGGCCCTAAACCTGGATAAGAGCCTTTTTTCTGATTTTCAGCTTTTTGTGACAAAACTCTATGAGATCTATATGGAAAAAGACGCCGCGATGATAGAGATCAATCCCCTGATACTGGACGGGAACGATAAGTTCATGGCCCTGGATGCTAAAATAATAATAGATGACAACGCGCTTTTCAGAGCGCCTGCACTCACTGAGATCAGAAAAGTCCCGGACGATGAAAAGCAGGAGGTGGAAGCCAAGGAAAAAGGGCTCAGCTTTGTAAGTCTTGACGGCGATGTCGCCTGTATGGTGAATGGAGCGGGGCTGGCAATGGCTACCATGGACATCATAAAACATTACGGCATGGAACCGGCCAATGTTCTTGATATAGGCGGTTCTTCAAATCCCCAGAAAGTAATAGAAGCCCTCGATATCATCATGAAGAATCCCAGGATCAAAGTGATATTCATCAATGTGTTCGGCGGGATAACCAGGTGTGATGATGTGGCCAACGGGTTTAAGACAGCACTTGAAAAGATGAACATAAAACTGCCCATCGTGATCAGGCTTACCGGTACCAATGAGGCGGAAGGCCGGAAGATCCTTGATGATATGGGATATAACACGTTTACAGGCCTAAAAGAATCCATAGAAAAGTTGTCGGAAGTCTATAAACAGTCTGTGAAGGAGGGATGATGTCCATTTTTGTTAATAAAGATACGAAGGTCCTGGTCCAGGGTATAACTGGCCGAGACGGTTCCTTCCATACATCCAAGATGATAGAATACGGTACGGATATAGCAGGTGGAGTCACACCGTTCAAAGGCGGAAAATCCGTATGCGGAAGACCTGTATTTGACTCCATGGAAGAAGCTGTGAATAAAACGGGAGCTGACACTTCCATTATCTATATACCGCCGAGATTCGCCGCGGGATCCATCATCGAGGCTGCTGAAGCGGGGATCAGGAGCATAGTATGCATCACCGAAGGAATACCCGTAAATGATATGATGAAGGTCATGTCGTTTTTGAAGGGTTCAGATGTCAGGCTAATCGGGCCCAACTGCCCCGGGATTATAACCCCCGAAGAGACAAAGATCGGAATAATGCCCGGTCATATCTTTAAAAAAGGGAACATCGGAGTTATCTCGCGAAGCGGCACTCTGACCTATGAAGTGGTCTACAATCTTACAAGCAGCGGTATGGGACAGTCCACCGTGGTGGGCATTGGAGGCGACCCCATCATAGGAACAAAATTTATTGACTGCCTTAAGGCTTTTAATGCCGATCCGGAGACAAAAGGTATCGTGGTCATCGGTGAGATCGGAGGCAGTGACGAGGAAGAAGCCGCTGAATATATCAAAGCCAATGTGAAAAAACCTGTGGTTGCCTTTATTGCCGGCAAGACCGCTCCCAAGGGGAAGCGGATGGGCCATGCGGGAGCGATAATCCACGCGGGCAAAGGTACTGCGCAGGTAAAGATCGACATGTTTAAAGACGCCGGCGCGGCTGTTGTGGATCTGCCCACGGAAATTGCGGAAACCATGAAAGGCCTTTTATAAAAAACAGCTTTACAACATAAACGTGTTAACTATAATGGCCGGAGAAACGGATTTAACAAGGAGGGAATTTTGGCTGGAAAAAGGGAATTCGCGATAAAGCTTCGCTTGGACTTTTGTAAGGCCTGTGGTCTCTGCTACAGTTATTGCCCCACAAAGGCTTTGGGGCCTGACAAAGACCTGCGGGTTATGGTAAAAGACGAGAGCAAATGCATCGGGTGTCTCCAGTGTGAGAACTATTGCCCCGATTTTGTGATCGAGATCGAAGAAAAGAAGTGAGGAGCTGAGATGGGTGAGATCAGATTTTTGCAGGGTAATGAGGCTTGCGCCATGGGCGCCATGAGGGCAGGATTGTCTTTTTACGGCGGATATCCCATAACACCGTCTTCGGAAGTCGCTGAAAAGTGTTCAATATATCTTCCCGCTCAGGGAGGACGTTTTATACAGATGGAAGACGAGATCGCTTCCATAGCATCAGTAGTGGGCGCTTCCCTTGCCGGAGCAAAATCCATGACTGCCACATCGGGCCCCGGTTTTTCCCTTATGCAGGAAGCCCTTGGCTTTGGCATTATGGCTGAAGTTCCTCTGGTGGTAGTCAATGTCATGCGAGGCGGTCCCTCCACGGGTCATCCCACAGGGCCTGCTCAGGGTGATATGATGCAGGCTAGATGGGGCACTCACGGTGACCATCCGATCATATCCATTTATCCTTCCTCTGTACCGGAAACATTTTATGAGATCATCAGGGCGTTTAACCTTGCTGAGAAATACAGACAGCCTGTGGTGTTCCTCATGGATGAGATCCTGGGTAAGATGAATGAATCTGTTGAGATCCGTGATGACATAGAAATAATCGATAGAAAAAAAATATCTGCTGATAAGGAAGGTTATCTTCCCTATAAGATGGAAGACGGCATTCCTCAGATGGCTAATTACGGGGAAGGTTACCGTTTCCATGTTACGGGGCTTTTCCATGACGAGACCGGATTTCCGGATATGGACGGTGAAAATATCCAGAAGAATATGGACAGGCTGTACGGCAAGATCGAGGATGCCGATGATATCCTGAAATGGGAGGAAGACGGGTCTGATGATCCCGAAGTACTTCTTATCTCATTCGGAACCCAGGCGCGGAGCGCAAAGATGGCTGTCCGGGAAGCGGCAAAGCAGGGTATAAGAGCAAAACTGCTGAGGCCTGTGACTGTCTGGCCCATGCCTGAAAAAAGGATAGTTGAGATAGCTGAGAATGTTAAAAAAGTCATCGTGGTGGAGATGAACAAGGGACAGATGGCAGACGAGATCAGGAAATATGTGTGTGAAGACAAGATCGTATCCCTTAACAGGCTTAACAGCGAGATGATATCACCTGATGAGATATTGAATGCCGTAAAGGAAGTGTTGTAATATGTTTGATTATGCTAAATATCTTCGTATGGATAAACTGCCCCATATATGGTGCTACGGCTGCGGCAACGGTATTATACTGAAAGGCGCCATCAGAGCCATAGACAAGATGGGCTGGGACAAAGACAATGTTATGGCTGTATCCGGTATCGGATGTTCAAGCCGTGCCACCGGCTATCTGGATTTTAATTCCCTTCATACACTCCATGGAAGAGCTATCCCGTTTGCCACAGGCACAAAAATGGCTAACCCCGACCTCAATGTCGTGGTCTTCACAGGGGACGGCGATGCCACAGCCATAGGTGGAAATCATTTTATACATGCTGCAAGAAGAAACATCGATATAACAGTGATCCTGTTTAACAACAATATCTACGGCATGACAGGAGGGCAGTATTCGCCTACGACACCTAAGGGTTTTTATGCCTCAACCGCCCAGTACGGCCATATAGATCCCGCTTTTGACCTGGCGGAACTGGCCATGGGCGCCGGCGCCTCCTTCGTGGCAAGGACCAGCGTGGCACACCCCCGAGACGTGGACAGGTTTATTTTTGAAGGTATGAAAAATAAAGGTTTCTCCCTCATAGAAGTGGTGAGTAACTGTCATGAGAGATTCGGTAAAAGGAACAAGATGAAATCACCATATGAACTTATCGAATGGATCAGAAGCAGAGCCGTGCCTAAGGCAAAAGCGGATGGCATGACTGAAGAGGAACTTGAGGGTAAGTTTGTCACAGGCATATTCAGGAATGAGACAAAACCCGAATATGTCGAGACTTACGACAAACTTGTTGTCGGCAAGGCCCGGGGGGGTAAGTAAAATGCGTTATGAGATCATTTTCAGCGGAATCGGCGGACAGGGTATGATAATGTGCGGCAAGATCGCCGCGGAAGCAGCATCTATTTTCGAAAAAAAGCACAGCGTTCAGACTGTGTATTACGGCCCGGAATCCAGAGGCGGCGTCGCGGAATCCTACGCGATCATCTCAGATGAGCCCGTGGATTATCCCAAGATCACCAAAGCAGACGCCCTCATAGCTTTGAGCCAGTCGGGACTTGACAGGCATCTTGATAAGCTTAAGGACGGCGCAGTGGTTCTCATCGATGATGAAAAAGTCGATGTGTCAAATGTGAACAAGAAATTGAATATTTATAAGGCGCCTTTTACACAGATGTCCATCGAAGTGATGGCAAGGCCTCTTGCGGCTAATATCGCCGCCCTTGGACTCTTTTCCGCAGTCACGGGACAGATATCTTCCGAGGCTTGTGAAAACGCCATAAAGAATAATGTGCCCAGGGGCACTGAGGAAAAAAACATCATGGCTTTCCGCAAGGGTGTGGAAAAAGGAGACCATGAGTAAATCTGTTAAGATCTATCCTCTGTATACTGTGGTCCTTACCACGGTATCAGTGATCATCATCTATGCATTTTTCAGCGTGGGCGGGTTTTTCCCCGCCCTCGTTTCGTTTATAGGCGCAGCATGGCTGATGGCAGGGAATTTGAAAAAGAGTGTAAGTTTCGATACGGAACATCTTACAGTAAGACGGCTGTTTTCAGCGCAGTCCATCAAGGTGGAGGATCTGAAAGGCATCATATACTATCATGCTCCCGGGGGCCGGGATTTCTACCATGTTAAATATGTTTCGGGAAGCAGGGAACGCACGCTTAAGATGAACTCATTTATGTATAAGAACCTGTATGAGTTCATGCATAGGATGGAACTCGCGGGAGTGCCTATCAAAGCCTATAAGCAGAGGTTTCGCGTGTTCCGGTGGATACTCTTTTTTCTATTTGCCGTTGAAGGAGGTTATTGTCTCCGGGAACTTATGATGCGGAGTCTCTCATATCTTTCAAATGCCATGAGTGGTATATACTACATTGATGACTATACAGAAGTATGGCTCATGCTGAGTCTGTTCTTTCTCGTACTGGGATACAGGTTGTACCGGCGCTTGAAAAGCCATGAAGTGGCCATGTTCATATCACGAAGCATCCTTTCCATCCTGTTCGGCTCTGTGCTCATATTCCTCGTAAGCAACAGGGTCTTTCATGACAACCGTCTGGAGATGTACCGGATACTCACCGATACAAAATTTGCCATTGAAAGCCGGATTTTTGATAAAGGCGGCATACCCGACGACCCTGAGACTTTCCTGTATGAATCTGTTAATTCCCGTATATCAATACGCAGGGGCTGGCGCAGGCTGAAAGTCGAGTTTTTTTTCGAAGAGGGTTTTAACAGGCTCGGGACGCTTACAGGGAGGCCGGGAAGGATAATCATCCTGAAAAACGGCGATCGGATAACTTATCTGGCTACATACCTGGGGAACGACGGGGTCAGTTTGATCTCTGAAAACAACAGCATCATCAGGATCAACCGGTTCAGAAGCGGCGGTTGAAGGAGGATCTGCGGGTTATCGCTCTCACGTTCTTCGTCTCTCCGGAATGAAAAATATCTGTTTATTTTGAAGATTCTTTGATTTTGAGCTGAAAAAATAAACTGCGGTATAGGTTCTGAACTTTTATGCAGGGGACGAAATTTTAAAAAAAAAGGGTTGAGATCCAGGTCTCAACCCTTTTTTTAAAAACCTTATCCGCCCTGTTATTTTTTCAGTTTTTTGTATTCAATGCGGCTGGGCAGCGCCGGTTTGTCAGGGATCATGTTTTTCACAAAATCGATGTAAGCGTCTGTAACGGTAAAGGCGTTCTCATCATAATAAGCGGAGGCCGGGAAGCCTTTGTTTCCCAGTGATTCCAGAGAGATCGTCTTTGTGTTGTATGCTTCGACTTCCCTGAAGGGAGCCATGCGTTTCAGCACAGGCATGTGTCCGTATTCTTCCTTCAAGATCATCTTAAGCACCTGCTGTCCGAGGGCGGATGCCAGCTGATGGTCGTAACGGGATATTTCACCGCAGCGGGGAATATACCCTGCGACCTGGCTTCGGGGCTGGTTGATCTTTTCCGCTCTCAGTTTATTGGCAATCATGGCGCCTACTCCGCCCAGCCTGGGGTGGCCGAAAGCGTCAAGTTCCTGGCTCTCCATGACGACTTCACATTTTCCTGAGGTTTCGTTCCACCAGCGTACACCTTCGGATACTCCTATGATGATGTCCTGATGGCTGTTGTCATGCATATCCCTTACGCGGTCATAAAACCTGTTTATGCGTTCAGGGGTCATCTCCACTTCAGGCACCAGCACAAAATCGGCTCCTCCGTAAGCGGATGTGGCAGGAAGCCATCCCGCGTCCCGGCCCATGATCTCAAGGACAAATATCCTGTTATGAGTCATGGCTGTGGTCCGCAGACAGGTCGTGAGTTTTACGATGTTTTCAGCGGCCGTGGGAAAACCGGGGCAGAGGCATGCCTCAACTGATGTGCCGTCTGCAAGGATATGCTCTGTTCCTGTCCTGAGGTCATTGTCGATGGTCTTGGGGAATCCGATGACAGGTATGCCGTGTTCGCGGTACAGTTTCTGCGCCACGCTGTTTGTATCGTCTCCGCCGATGGAGATGATAATATCTATATTGTAGTCTTTGATGTTTTTTAAGACCTGGTTGATCCGTTCTTCCCCCTCCTTATAGGGGTTGGTCCTTGAAGATCCCAGTATGGAACCGCCGATATGTCCGTTGATCGACTGTTCTGAGATATCAACCACAAAACCGTCTCCCAAAAGGCCCTTCCACCCTTCATAGATGCCTAATACCCTGTAATCAAGCAGATAAGCGACGTTTTTTATGGTCTCAATGCTTCTGTTCAAAGCGCAGGTGTCTCCACCACCGGTGAGAATTGCGACAGTTCCCTTGTATCTATCCATTATTGCTCCTTTCTAACTGGATTTTATAAGATAAGCGGACTTTTTCAAGATTTTTCTTGCATGGAGTTGAACAAGCCGTCAGGCGGCTGTATACTGTCACTGGAGGTATTGAATATGGAACATCAGAGATATCCGTATATGGCGGAGCTCAAAGAGATCGTGATAGAAGCCGGAGAACTCCTTCTTGAAGGTTTTTATAAGCAGAATAAGGGAATAAAAGATAAATCAGAACTGGAACTGGTGACACGTTATGACACGGCCTCAGAAGAATTGATCAAACGGAGACTGGCCTGTCTGGAAATACCTGTTGTGGCTGAAGAGAGCGGGGGGAGAGCTGGCAACGGTCTGTTCTGGACTGTGGATCCCCTGGACGGGACCAATAATTTTGCTTTCGGTATCCCTCATTTTGCAGTGACTGTCGCCCTCATGGATCAGAAAGAACCGGTCCTTGGCGTTGTGTATGATCCTGTACGACGTGAATTATTTTCCGGGGAAAAAGGAAATAAAGCATATCTGAACGAATCTGAGATATATGTATCTTCCAGAAAGGAAAGCAGCGGAGTCATAGCAGCCACGGGATTTTCATATGACAGGCGTACAAACGGCTATGATAATATGGTGAACGTGAAAAATATCGCAGACAGCTGCCGTGGCATCCGGAGGATGGGAGCAGCTTCCCTTGACTTGGCTTATGTGGCCGCAGGACGGTTTGACGGATACTGGGAACGGGGACTCAAGATGTGGGATATGGCAGCGGGAGCCCTCATCGTACGTGAAGCGGGGGGGATAGTCACAGGACTCAATGGAGAAACATGGGACAGTGGATCTGATCATATTCTCGCTGATAACGGATATGTGCATGATTTTTTTGTAAATACCCTGGAGCATTATGAAGATTCTATATGATTTTGCCGATAAACAGCTTCACAAAAACCTGAAAAAGTACCTTGACGCGGTTTTCAGCGTTGAGCTCCTTGCCGGGGACGGGATCCAGGTCCGTATCACAGATAATAAAGCCCTGGCGGGAAATGACACCGGGGTAATAGTCCTGTCTGATTCAGCTGTGGGAATGAATGTCATCAGCCTTCCTGTCCGTCGGGGAGAAGTGGCTGACGCAGTTAGGGCTTTTATAAGTCGTTAAATAACGGCATTTTAATCTTGACAAAAATTAACCTTATGGTACCTTTTGAAGGTACGAAATAAAAAGCTTTTGCATTTTGACATAAAGAATCAGATTAGGGGGGAATATGACAAAGAGTGACCTGGCAGATAAGATCCTTGAAGTATATGATTTTATCAGCAAAAAAGATGCAGTTGCGATTGTTGACATAGTGTTTGGATCAATATCAGACACTTTAGGCGAAGGCGACAAGGTCGAGCTTAGAGGGTTCGGTACGTTTAAGACACTGAAAAGGAACGCACGGGTGGCGAGAAATCCCCATACAAGCAGACAGATACAGGTTCCGGCAAAGACAGTGCCTGTCTTTAAACCGTCACCTAAATTGAAAGATAAAGTAAATCACTGAGGAGGAGGTACAGTCTTATGGGTTCTATCAAAAAGAAAAGAAAAGCTAAGATCAACAAGCATAAAAGAAAAAAGAAAGCCAGACATAACAGACATAAAAATGACTGGAAGAAGTAGTGACAAAAGTCGTCATACTTTCTGACACTCATAATCAGATATTACCTGATGAATTAATTACACATATTGACAAATGTGATATCATACTCCATGCCGGTGACATCACCGGCATGGACATGTATGATAATCTATGCTCGTACGGAAAGGATCTGAAATGCGTCCTTGGGAACATGGATGAAGACCCTCTGGCGGGTATGCTGCCTGTGAAAAGGCTTTTTAAGATCGAAGGACTCAGAGTGGCCATGATACATGGATGGGGAGCTCCCCATAATCTTGAGACAAAGGTCCGCCGTGAGTTCGATGAAAAAGAATGGGACATATTGATTTTCGGACATTCCCACGCTCCTGTGTATCGAAATGAAAACGGGAAGATCGTCCTGAATCCCGGGTCGCCCACTGACAAACGATTTGCAAAACATAATTCATTCATCTGGGCAGAGATCGATGACAGGGATTTTCACCACAGGTTTGTTGAGTTATGAACTATCATGTAGCAATCTTATCTGAACAGGGCGAGCTTTTTGCCATTCCTCTTATTCTTCAAAAGTATAATTTTATCACTACTCTTACAAGTGACCTGAATAAACTTTTTAAACTGATGAAAAAGAATGAGATACATTGTATCATCTTTGATGTGCCTGAAAGTCTTGACGGCCACATGGAGACACTTGAAAGGATCCTGAAGAAGAAACCGCCTGACTGGTCTGAGGTTGTGACATCGGGTTCCACCACCATGGAGGCTCTGCGTAAAGCCATGCGTCTCGGCATAAAATATTTTCTAACACGCCCTTTCCCTGAAGATGAGCTTGTTCATTCTGTAAAACGAAGCGTGATGCATTACCGGCTTGAAAAAGAAAACAGGACCCTGGTTGATAAGCTTAATAAAAAAGTATTTCAGCTTAAACTGCTCAATGAGACCGCAAAGATGCTCAACTCATCCCTGCAGCTTGACGATATACTGCTGAAACTTATGCAGAATGCCGGGGAGATTGTCGATGCTGAAGCATGGACCCTCTTCATGTATGAACCTGAAAAGCATGTGCTTATATTCAAATATGTCGTCGGTGAGGCCGCGGACAAGCTAACAGGCATGGAACTGCCCTGGGGGAAAGGTATTGTGGGCTGGGCCGCATCCAATAAAAGCAGCATCCTTGTGAAAGATACCGGAAAAGATGAGAGATTTTTCAAGAATATCGACAAGAAGACCAAGTTTACTACAAAAAGCGTGATCTGTGTCCCCATTCTTTATCGTGAGGATCTTCTGGGAGTGGTGGAAGTCATAAATAAAAGAGACGGCGGGGAGTTCAACGAGGAAGACCTGGGTATACTGGAGATACTCGTGGAAGATGCCGCCATATCAATAAAGAACAGCTACCTTCTCGATGAGACATACAGGCTCACCCTTGAGGATCAGCTGACAAAACTGTATAACCTGAGGAAGTATCAGATCATAACAGATCAGCTTATCGATGAAGGACGCTTCTTCTCACTGCTGTTCATGGATCTTGACAATTTCAAGATGGTGAACGATAAATACGGACACAGATACGGAAGTGAGACACTGGAGGAATTTGCAAACGTTCTTCGCGAGATCAAGCGGGACGATGATTATGCTTTCAGATACGGCGGAGATGAGTTCCTGCTCCTGCTTCCTGATACAGACCTGGACAAAGCGCAGGAAGCCGCCAAAAATATACATGAGTATCTTAAGACTTATAATTTTATCAATAAAGACGGCATATCTGTAAGACTGGGAGCCAGTATAGGAATCTGTGATTACCCTGGAAATGCAGGAGACGCGAATGATATCCTGCTCAATTCCGATAAGGCTATGTACAGCGTTAAAAGAGCAGGAAAAAACGGGTTCGCAGTCTATAATAAAGATATGAAATATGAGAGCATTTAGAAAATATTTCTTTACAAAAAATATTTAATACATATAATCCATCTACATCGGGGTGTAGCGCAGTCCGGTAGCGCACTTGAATGGGGTTCAAGTGGTCGAA
>CAZGIO010000018.1:0-16495 GCA_964525975.1 uncultured bacterium | reverse complement strand
GTATTCACCTTCAGATAATTTTACTTTCAGGGTCACATATATGGATGAGTGGACTCCCGAGGATAGTGATGAGATCCCAAGGCTGGGAGACGAGACAAGGAGTCATAAAGTCGCGGGAACAAACCTTAAGTATCAATACCAGAGTAAGGATTATCAGGCCAGTATCGTCGCGGAAGTGGCAAAGAGCTTTATTAATCCCAATACATATGGTGCTGTGCTTATAGAAGACATGGAATCCAGTGAAAAAAATAATATTGTATCCCTCTCCGAGACCAACTGGGTCCTGGCATCCCCTCCTGCAGGCATGCTTCCAGGGGACCGCTATTTGCCCGGATACAGCGTAAGCGTGGGAACTGTCCTGGATAATTATAATTTTTTCAATAACACAACCGTTGAATATTCAGAAGTGAACGGAGATTATGGAAACAGCTCTTTTTCAATCCTTGAGATCCGGGAGCTTCCAGAAGTCCCGGGAGAATATTTCTCCTATGCGATCCAGGTGTCAAAAGACGGTGTTGATGTAAGTGATTACAAAAACCTCGAGATCTGGTATCGGGTTAACGACACAGGCAGCGGAGTCCTTCATCTTGATCTGGGTTATATCAGTGAAGATGCAGACGGTGATACTATCCTGGATACTGAAGATATCAACAGAGACGGGATGCTGAATGCCGGAGAAGACGGGGGATATCCTTTTGATCTGAACGCCGTCACGTACCGGGTTGGAAGCAGTAATAATATGATAGATTCCGAAGACCTCAATAATAACGGCTTCCTCAACAATGATGAGGAGGTCATAACATATGATATCAGTCTGGGGGATGGCGAATCCCCTGAAAATAATGAATGGCGCGTGCTCTCCATACCACTGGAGGACGGTGCGGGATATGATGAGAATATCCTCCGTGTCCTGAAGCATATCAGGATGTGGGGAGAAGGTTTCGGTTCCGGTACTGAACTGGCGATAGGCCGTATAAACCTCTCAGGGACTGTCTGGGAGCTGGATGAAGTCTTCCCTGAAGGTTCCGACGTGACCGTATCCACCATCAGTAAATACGATGACCCCAATTATGTGAACCTTCATAATGAGGTCAACCAGGATACTGATTCTGTGCTTGAGGATATATCTCTTGTGATCGATTACAATATAACTCCAGAGCCTGCCGGATCAGGTTACGCCATGGTCAACAAGGACCTGGGAATGGGCAGAGATTTTACTGATTATAACAGGATCAAGTTTTATTATTTTGCCGCAGAGGCCTTAGGAGACCAGAATTTTGTGGTTCGGCTGGCCACAAGCAGAAACGATTATTATGAAACGAAGGTGGCTGTCACTTCTCTCGGAGAATGGAGATTCCTCGAGTTTAATCTGTCGGACATGGACAGTTATGATAAAGTCGGAGAGCCTTCCATACTGAATATAAACTATATTTTTGTGGGAGTAGAGGGGAGTGTTCCAGGAAATAATTTTTCAGGGCGTCTCTATATCAACGATATCAAACTCACTGACTCAAATACATTGGAGGGTGTTGCAAAGACATTATCTCTTTCTGGAGATTTGAAGGATGTCATGAGCATGAGGATCAAGTATACTGACAAAGAGGGTAATTACGCGCAGATCGGAAACAATCCCAGCTCACTGGATTCAACGTATGGGAGTCTGAACGGCACGTTGAATATCCATAAACTGATTAAGGATATGCCGGGATTTAATATGCCGGTGAATTTTTCATATAACAGTACAAAATCGGAATCCAACAAAGATCTGAAAAGTTCAATATATACTCCCCAGAAGACTGAGACAAGACGTTATTCAGTCAATACGGTGTTATCGTACACGTCTCTGCCGACATTGACTTATGCTTTCTCGAAGTCAAACAACAGCGTGGAGAATGAAAGTGACCCGTATGAGCAGGAGAGTGTGCACCATTCAGCGGATATGAAATACTCTTTCCCGAAATTGAATTTCAGTATACTGAGACTGACACCGACTTCTGTAAGTTTCTCTTTCACAGAAAGCAGAGAACTCAAGGACTATTTAAGCTCTGATGCAACCAGGGATGACATACATACATTGAACGATGTCTGGGGGGCTGAAATGGACTGGTCTCTTATTGAACCATTGCGAAGCCAGTTCAGATATCAGCTCACTGACAAATGGGATCTTGAAGAGGATATGTATGATTATAATCTGATCTCAACTAATTTTACAAATACATTGAAAAAGAAATACTGGATCATGGACTTTTACGGGAGTTACCGTGCTCAATATGTTGAGAGCTGGTCATATGAGCTGGCCATGGAAAACGGGGGCCATAACAGCAGAAATTACAGCCTTGATACAAATTATAACGGCAGAGTGACTTTTTCTCTGGACAAGTATGTTGATTCTCTGATTCCCAGCGACAAGTGTGAGTTTGAGACGAGTTATCAGAAATCCCATAATCGTGATTATACTTATGAAGCCATGGATTCCCACTGGACAGCGTTTTTGGGTTTATATTCGGCACTGGATACTGAGATTGCCCCTGACACTGATTTCTTGAAGGACACTTATGGATTGGCAGTTGAATTTGATCTGCTGAACAACCTGGAGACAACGGTGGAATATTCGTTTGTAACATCGGATTCAGATAATTCAGGAAGCATCAGCGCGGAGGATAAGACAGTATGGCCGGAATTGGAGATTAAGATTCCCAATCTAAAGAAAGTACCTGCCTTTGATCTCATCTTTAAGGCACTGGATCGCCTGTCGCTGACTGTAAGGTATGAGAAGTCAAACCAGAAGATTTACGGATACTATTGGTCAGAAGTGAATTCCAGTACATATTACAGTGATATTCGTCTTTCAGATAAGGATCTTGATATCTCTCTTAACGGCAACTATACCCGTTCTGAGACGCTTTCCAAGACAAGCGATATCAAGCGGGGACAGTTTACAAGTACGCTGTCAGTCAAGTATCTGAGGCAGCAGACAAAAACCGGCAACGAGCTTTTTAGCAGCCAGAACATGACGCTGAACACGTCTCTGAGTATCACAGGCTCAGTCAAGTTCATGTCCTCATGGTATAATATAGGGACTGATAATTATTCAATATACAGCAGCCTTAAAGGCAAATATGATTTTGGCTCGGGGATGGCTGTCTCGGCAACCATGGGTTTCTCCATGTACAGGAGCGAAGTGCCTGTGAACGATTATAATCAGTTTAATCTGGGGGGAGCCTTTGAGATATTATTTTAAGAGTCTTTTCTGGTTGCTGCTGTCTGCGGCCTCTGTTTCTGCCATGACCATGGACCGCGTATTGCCGTATCAGGATGAATATATGGGAGTGTACGCAGTCAGGCTTTCCGGATTTTCTGAGATAAAAAAAGGGTCTGCTCTTTTTCTGGGATATGAGAACCAGGTGACAGGTGGAGCGTACAACGGCTGCGATGATTATTCTGCCAATATTTATCTGGGATATGAGAGCGATGGTCTCATTATCCGTATAATCGCCACTGATGACGATGTGACAGGCGGTGAAAAATACAGTGTCACATATGGGTGGAAAGGCGGAGAAAACCTTGAACTGTCCTGGACCGCGGGAGAACTGGAACCTGCAGGGGGAACGGAGACCAGAGACAAATACGGAAGAGTCGTGACCGATCTCAAACTTCCATGGCCCGGCGGGGATTGTTTTTTTAGAATACCCCTCATGTTTCAGCTCAAAGTGACTGACAAAGACAGTTACGGCGTGAAGATGATACAGCTTTCAGAAGAGGCAGTATCAGTGAACATCTCAGCGGATGAAGAAGGACTCCCCCTCTCTCTCAAGATACTTGCCCCTGGAGAATTTCAGGATGAGGAAGACGGGATTTATTGCGAAGCCGTACTCCATGATGATGGAGAATATCTATACAAGGTTCTTCTTAACGGTTCTCTCCATGAAGGGAGTATAGCGCTGGAGAAGGGCATAAACTCTTTTTTGATCAGAGACTCTGCGCTGAAAAAGGAGAACGGGATCAAGTTAAGCCTTGATCTGGGCGGTCTGACCCGATCCGTTGAATTCGAACTCTCGAAGCAGGAGGATATATACCGGTTTAAGGAAGTCAAAAACAGAGCCAGAGCCACAGCTGAGATGAAAAAGATGAGAGAACCCGTCGGATCGCCGCGGTTTGATAAAAAATATGAAAGTTTTAAACTGAAAGAGACATCCAATGGAAAATATATAGTTCTTATTGGATCATACGATGACTTGTATAGTGCCGAGACCTCTCTTGGGGAAGGATTCGGAGTTACAGGTTTTGTTATAGGCCCTGAATCAGACCGGTTTATGGTGGAAGATGTGATGACTCATATATCAGGCGACGATTCTATTGTCAGCGCCGTGATATTTGATTCTGCGAGGGATAAAGTTTTCCAGTCTTTGATGAATAACCCGGAAAAACAGATGCCGTATCTGATCATACCCTATCCACGGAATATGGAACGATTCTTTTTTGAGATGGAAGCCGATAATATGAAAAATTATGAGATCACGGTCCTGTATGATAAGAACAGAGAGGATCTTAATCTGCCGCGGTATATCAGGAAAGTCCCTCTGACTTTCACAGTATCCGACGCTTACTGGGAATATGCGATGGCGGATGGAAGACCCGCCGCGAAAAACTGGTATCTGTACAGCAACTCACTTTCAAACAGCCGCGTGGGGGACGTTAAGATCTATGCCAGAGAAGATGATTCAGTGAGTTATTTTTCGTTTGTACTGGTGAAAGGGGATGTCACTGAGATGTTTGCCGAGAATATCTCCTATTTTGTCTATGAGTCCAGCGAAAATGAAGACCAGGTGATTTTAAACGGGAATACTTATCCGATTTTCAGGGGAAATACCAACAGGTTTTTCCGTGCAGGTGATAAGGAGTTCTGGAACATCATGGTCTCACAAAGAGCGGCTCTTCCCGGATTCAGTGATTTTTTCAGAGAACGGCTTTCCGCCTGCGACAGAGAGACCAGGGAGGCATTTAAACGTGACTTCGGACATCTTCTTTTCGAATCAGGTGATAGAGGGATGATCTGTTATGGCGATGAACTTCCCCGGGAGCTGCAGACGCGGTTCCATGTGACGGATAATGGAGATACTTTTATCAGCGCAGGGGGGAAGACAATAAGCAAAGACAAGGGATTCGCCGCGTTATTTCAGGATAACGGGGCAATGCTGCTCTGGTGCAATATCAACCCGCTGCCGTTTTCAGACCAACCTCTGAACTATGTGGTTATCGATGAAGATGGGGAGATATCAGAGGCGGGGACGGTGTTTGTGAAATGAGAGTACTTCTTCAGCGTGTGTTAAAGGCCGAAGTCACAGTGGATGGCGCTGTTAAGGGAACCATCCGCAGGGGAATATGTCTGTTTCTCGGGGTGGGCCCCGATGACGATATATCAGAGACTGAATATGTTATGGATAAGGTCATGCGCCTCAGGATATTTTCTGATGATGAAGGCAGGATGAACAGGTCTCTGGAGGACACAGGGGGAGATATCCTGATCGTGTCTCAGTTCACTCTCTATGGAGATGCAAGGAAGGGCTGCCGGCCGTCATTCACAGGGGCGGCGCCTCACGGGATGGCTGAGAAGCTGTATGAACATGCCGTCGCATATGCGGAAAGAAGGCTGGACGGCTTGGTGCAGCACGGAGTCTTTGGAGCGGATATGAAGGTCACACTCGTCAATGACGGGCCTGTGACCATGATGTTATACGGGAAAAGGGGTTGAATTGAAATTCATTCTGGGATCGGCATCGCCGCGGAGGAAGATGCTGTTTGAAAGACTGGGGCTTGACTTTGATATTGTTGTGCCTGATGCGGATGAGTCGGAGATAGAAGTGACAAGGAAACCAGCCGGCGTGGTTAAAAAGCTGGCCATACTGAAACTGGATCATGTGAAAAGAAAACTGGACGGCGGTTCGGGCCTGATCGTGACAGCGGATACTGTGGTCCATGCAGGCAGGATACTGGGTAAACCGGAAAACCGTGAAGATGCCCGTGAGATGCTCCAGACGCTTTCCGGAAACTGGCATACTGTCTATACAGGTGTGGCCATGGCCCGTGAGGGGCATCGCGAGGTGTTCCACGAGGCTTCCAAAGTCAAGTTCATGGATCTTACAGACTCTGAGATCGACGCCTACCTTGACAGCGGTGAATACAGGGATAAAGCCGGGGCTTATGCCATACAGGGCAGGGGAGCTTTTTTTATCGAGCGCATAAAAGGTGATTATTACAATGTAGTGGGATTTCCCGTAAACCGTTTTATCAAGATACTCAGGGACCGGTTTGGACTGGATGTGTTCCTTAATGGATGAACGAAGTCTGGTCTTTGATATTTTGTCCCAGTGGGAAGAAGAGGGTTTCTTTCACAGGGTCATAGCAAGGACAGGTGTGACTCCGTACGCCCATCGTGTCTCAAAAGGTGTCGTGGAGAACATGATCCTCCTTGATCATATCATCAGAAAATATGTGAAAAGATCCCCTGGAAGAGCTGCCATGAGGATACTGCGCATGGCGTTTTACGAGCTTATTTTTAATCAGTCAGCGAAGGAATATGCTGTGACAGATGAGGCGAACCGGCTTGCCGCAGGAAGAGCCCGTTCCAAAAAGGGGCTGATCAATGCTGTTATAAGGAATTTTCTCAGAGACGGCATGAAATGGTCCCTTCCCGCTGAGCCTGAAAAACGGATTTCCGTGGAGTATTCCATGCCGCTCTGGATAGTCCGTCTCATTTCCGCGCAGTACGGCCGGGAAAAGGCCGAGAAGCTCTTTGAGTATTATCTCAATCCTCCCTATACCGATCTTCATGTCACAGGGGACAGAGACCGGCTTCTGGCCGGGCTCAGGGAAAGCGGCGCGGAGGTCATCCCTACTCCGGATTTCCCTGAAAATATCCGGCTGAGGGGATCTCAGCGTGTGGAATCACTCCCGGGCTACCGGGACGGATCATTCTTTGTCCAGGATGCCGCCGCCCAGGCTGTAGCATCCATGGCTCTGCCTGTGAAGGGAGCATTGCTTGACGTGGGAAGTGCTCCAGGGGGAAAAAGCGCAGCATTTCGTTTCATGGATCCCGAAGCGGATATTACAGCTCTGGATATATCTCCCTCAAGGATGAAGCGCATGAAGGAGAATCTCCAACGTCTTCAGATAGATGATATCAGGTGCATAACCGGTGATTTTCTTGCCTATGAGCCGGACAGGCTGTATGACTGCATCTTTATTGACGCGCCATGTTCCGGTCTGGGAGTCATGGGTAAAAAGCCTGACATAAAGTACAGGGTCACAGAAGACCATATTGAGGAACTGAAGACCCTGCAGAGCAGGATGCTTGACAAGGCGGCGGAGCTCCTTGCCCCCGGTGGAAGGATCGTTTATGCCACGTGCACCCTGAACAGAGATGAGAACGAGGGGCAGGTGGACAGCTTTCTTGCCCGCAGGACGGAGTTTGAACTTGACGGACTTAAAAAGGATTTGAAAAGCACTATACTTCATGATATATTGACTGTACAAAAGACCGTCCTCTTTTTTCCCCCTGACCGGGGCACTGACGGCATGTTTGGCGCAGTAATTCGCAGGAGGGTTTGAATGGAATATAAAATCTCGGCTTCAATATTGAACGCGGATTTTTCCCGTTTATATGATGACATACGGGAAGTGGAAGATGATATTGATGAGATACATTGCGATGTCATGGACGGGCATTTTGTCGATAACATCTCTTTCGGGGCTCCGGTGATCGCATCTCTGAGAAAACGTTTCAGCGGCATGACATTCGATACGCACTTAATGATCACAGATCCCGGGAAGTACTACGGGGATTTCATCGCTGCGGGAAGCGACATCCTTGTGTTTCACCAGGAAGCCGCCTCTCACAGTTATATCATACTCAAGAAGATACGCGATGCAGGCATCAAAGCGGGATTGTCTCTCAATCCGGGAACATCGCTTTCTCTCATTGAACCGGTAAAAGAACTTATAGACAGGCTTCTTGTGATGACTGTGGAACCGGGATTCGGGGGGCAGGCGTTTATCTCGACCATGTGCCGCAAGATAGAAGCTGCCAGGAAGATGCTGGGAGATGACGTGGATATACAGGTGGACGGTGGGATCAACCCGGAGACCATCGGGAAGGTGAAATCAGCCGGCGCCAATGTGTTTGTTGTCGGTTCATATATTTTTAAGGCTGAGGATAAGGCCGAACGGGTCGGAAAGATCCGATCAGTTTTGTAATCATTTTAAAGGAGGGGCTATGATAGCTGATATTGAAAGGTTGTATTCCGTAAACGCGAGCAATATGAAGCGTTCTGTGATCAGAGAGCTTTTGAAACTCACATCAAAACCGGAGATTATCTCATTTGCGGGAGGACTTCCTGCACCTCAGACATTTCCCGTTGAGGATCTCAAGAGCATTACAATGGAGATCCTTGAGAAGGAAGGCACAAAAGCACTGCAGTACGGATCCACCGAGGGCGACGATATGCTTAAGGATGAGATCATCAAGTTCATGGAAGCAGACGGCACAACAGGACTTACAAGAGAGAATCTGCTCATCGTGAGCGCTTCTCAGCAGGCTCTTGACATGACATGCAAACTTTTTGTCAATCCGGGAGACCCTGTTGTAATAGGGCTGCCCTCATATGTGGGCACGATCAGCGCCCTGAGAAGTTACAGCGCGCGGACAGTGGGTATCACCCTTGATGATGACGGCATGGATATGGAAAAACTGGATAAAGAGATCGCAAGACTTATCACGGAATGCGGCGCTCCCAAGTTTATTTATGTTATACCTGATTTTCAGAATCCCGCCGGGATAACACTCAGCCGTGAGAAAAGGGAGAGACTCCTTGAGATCGCTTATAAATATCAGGTGCTCATCGTGGAGGATTCACCGTACAGAAGCCTGAGATATGACGGCGAAGTGGTTCCTTCCATATATTCACTGGATAAGGAAGGCCATACTATCGGCCTCTACACTTTCTCCAAGATATTCTGCCCCGGTTTCCGTCTGGGCTGGATAGTGGCTCCAAAAGAGATCATCAACAAGTATGTCATCGCCAAACAGGCCATGGATCTTTGTACTCCGCCGTTTTCACAGAAGATAGCCGCGTATTATATGCGCGAGGGGCTTCTTACAGAGAGAATAAAAAAGAACGTGGAGCTTTATAAAGTGAAGAAAGACGCCATGCTGGCCGCTCTGGACAAATATATGCCCAAAAGAGACGATCTCGACTGGACAAAACCTGAAGGGGGGATGTTCCTCTGGATGAGACTTCCGGAGTTCATGAACATGGATGATATGTTCTATCGTGCTCTGGATAAGAATGTCGCCTATGTGGTTGGCAGCGCGTTCTATGTCAATGAGGGCGGAAAGAACACTTGCAGGTTGAATTTTTCATACCCTTCTCTTGAAGACATCGATGAAGGCGTCAAGCGTCTTGCAGCTGTTATCAAAGAAGAGATAGCGGGTTATGAAAACAAATAATATATTGACACTGCCTAATTTTTTTAGTACCATTCTATAAAAAATAGAAGGGGGATAAATATGAAAAAGCTGATTACAGCAACATTATTAATAATATTAATCGCACTCACAGGATGCTCTTCCGGAGGAAGCGTCATCCTTGACAAGGCCGCCATCACAAAGGCCAATAATGCGATTAATGATCTTGCAAAGATCGTGGGGTCATACAAAAGGCTGAACGACGGCAAACTGCCGCCTGAAGGCGCTCCTCTTTTTGAGTCATTGAAAGGTTTCCTTACAGATGTAAAAAGGGAACAGTTCATGCCTTCATACGAGAACACTTACAGAAAGATGGTAGGTGAACTTATAGATCAGAAGGGCGGTGTTTCTTTCACGAATGAGGAATACGGAGCAATGTTTGCTTCACTCATCGCGCAGGATGAAAAGATCGATATGACTGCTGAAGAGATAAGCACCAAGATCACAGCATATCTGAACGAAGCTGAAGTGCCTGATATCACTGAGAGCGAGATCTATGAAGCTGTGAACAACTTTGATAAAAAGATCAGAAATGAAGTGCTTAATTACGGTGAGATCACAAACATCGTGACAACAGAGAGAATCGAAAAGGGTATGAACGAACTGCTTACTGCTGATGATCTTGATGGACTTGAAAAAGATGCCAGGAAACTGTATCGTTCCACATTGCCTCCGTTCAACACCGATCCCCAGAAGGGCGGATGGGCTCAGCCCAAGTGGCTGGTCGTTGAACCTGATGTGAATGTTGTCTACGAGCAGCGGGTACAGGAATATGTGGAAAAATTCAACAGACAGCCTTCAAGAGCCATGAGAAGAACCATCATGAGCGAAGCTGAGACATATTCAGCAAACAGCAAAGTCGGTTATGTTGTTTGGGTTGCTAACGATTCCAACAATACTCTTGTTTACGCAAAAGTTAACTGAGTTTCATTTAATTATCAGAGGGGCGTACGCGCCCCTCTGCTCATCTTTGGAGATCAATTAACATGGCAGAATTAAGAAATTATGATGAAAATGAGCGGGTACTGATAGAGAAGATTTATCAGCAGTATGCCGAAGATCTTAAGGAAGAGAAGTTATCATATAAAGCCATACAATTTCTAAAAAAGATATTCAGTAAAAATGAAGAAGCGCCCTTTTCAGGCGGCGGATATATAGAAGAAGACGATGCTGTATATATTCATGAAAGCGTCCGCGCCAGGGTGATCACAGCTCCCGGCGGTAAAAACCTTATCATAGCCAAGACAGGGATCGTTTCTGCTGATGTGGAAGCAGACACTATTTATGTCTCAGGCAGAGTGGAAGGCAATATCAAAGGGAAATATGTTTTTATTAAAGGTACGGTGCTTGGCAATATTAAAGCTCTGAATGTGGAGATCCTTATCAACGGCAATGTAGAGGGTGATCTTGAGACATCTGGGCTTGTCATGCACAGAAAAGGCATCTTAAAAGGCAAATGTGACATAAACTGAAAGGACGGAGGAGATTATTATGGGGTTTGATATTAAGACAATAAGGAATATTGCTTTGGCGGGACACAGCGGCACTGGTAAGACAAGCCTTGCGGAAGCTATCATGTTCGCTGCTAAAAAGACAAACAGGCTTGGAAGCGTCACAGAAGGCAATACTGTTTCAGATTATAATCCGGAAGAGATAAAAAGACAGATATCCATCAACTCGACAATGCTTAGTTTTCAATGGAAGAAAGCTCCTTTTAATATCATCGACCTGCCCGGCTACAGTGATTTTATCAGTGAAGCCATGACAGGCATATATGCGGCAGACCATATACTCACAACTGTATCCGCGTCAGCAGGCGTCCAGATCGGCACGGAGAATATCTGGGAAGTTGCTTCAGGAAAAAATAAAAAGATCTATATTTTTATAAATAAGCTGGACAGGGAAAATACTGACTTCGAAGAAGTAGTGGACGAACTGAACCGGAAGCTGGCTCATCCGAGGCCTGTTGTCATGCAGCTTCCCGTGGGCAAGGATCTCAATCTCAAAGGTATTGTGGA
The DNA here is from genome assembly GCA_964525975.1 of uncultured bacterium. Classification (GTDB taxonomy): domain Bacteria; phylum Macinerneyibacteriota; class Macinerneyibacteria; order Macinerneyibacteriales; family DSCS01; genus CAZJQC01. Next base: position 4,954 of record CAZGIO010000018.1, on the reverse strand, counting down.
CCTTGTGCATATGAAAGCGTATGAATATGATGAGAAGGGAGCCGCTTCCGAGATAGCCATCCCTGAAGAGATGAAGGCAAAAGTGGAAGAATACAGGGAAAGACTTGTGGAATCCATAGCAGAAGAGGATGAAGTGCTCATGGAAAAAGTACTCGAAGGTGAAGCGCTTACAGATGAAGAGATCGCTTCGGGCCTTGATACAGCCATGGCCGGCGGTAATATTGCTCCTGTGCTTGCAGGAAGCGCTGAAAAACTCATAGGCGTGAGCACGCTCCTTGATTTCTTTATGGAAAACACAACTGCTCCTGACGCTGAGGAAAACTATGAGTTCGAAGACGGGGAAAAAGTAAAAGTGGATCCCGCCGGACCGTTTATAGCAAAAGTATTCAAGACTGTTGTGGACCCGTATGCAGGTAAGATGAACTTTTTTAAAGTGCTTTCCGGTACGATGAAATCCGGCGACAGCGTCCACGTGAGTTCCACGGGCAAGAGCGAACGCATCAGTCATGTATATACTATCCTGGGTAAAAAGATCGAGGACTGCGGCGATATATCAGCTGGTATGATCGGGATCATCTCCAAAGTGGAATCCATCAAGACCGGTGATACATTGAGCAGCGATTCCAGCATAAAGGAAGTAAAGTTCATTGATGAGATGCAGCCGATTTATTCACTTTCGATCAACGCTGTCTCATCATCTGACCAGGATAAGCTGGGTACAGGGCTTGCTAAACTCACAGAAGAAGATCCTTCACTGAGAAGCTGGAGGAACAAAGATACACATGAATCTATCATATCAGGCATGGGAGACATCCATCTTGATGTCATGGTGTCAAGGCTGAAAGAGCGTTTCGGTGTCGAAGTTGTGACTGCCACACCCAAAGTAGCCTATAAAGAGACCATAGCTAAAAGAGCTGAGGTACAGGGTAAATATAAGAAACAGTCCGGAGGACGCGGACAGTATGGTGATGTCCATATCAAGTTTGAAGCGCTGCCCAGAGGCACAGGCTTCCAGTTTGTCGATGCTATCGTGGGCGGAGTCGTCCCCGGCAAATTTGTTCCCGCTTGTGAAAAGGGGATCAAGGAAGCCATGGATAAAGGCGTGCTTGCGGGTTATCCCGTTGTAGATGTGAGAGCGACTTTGTATGACGGATCATACCATCCCGTGGATTCATCTGAGATGGCGTTCAAGATCGCATCATCTATGGCGTTCAAGAAGGCTTTCGAGACTTCCGGAGGAGTGATCCTGGAACCTGTGCACAAAGTCAAGGTGACAGTACCCGAGGAATACATGGGTGATGTCATGGGCGGATTGAACAGCAAGCGCGGCAAGATATCCGGAATGAATCCCACAGGCAATGGCATCCAGGTCATCGAGGCGGAAGTTCCTGAATCAGAGATGCTTTCATATGCCATCGATCTGAGATCCATCACAAGCGGCAGGGGAAAATTTTCCACCGAGTTCTCTCATTATGAGGTAGCACCTCATGATGTTATGCAGAAAGTTATTGCTGAAGCTAAGACTGAAGCTGAAGAGGATAACTGAAAGCGCCTGAACGGCGCATAACCTGGGAGGTTAATATGAAGAAACTGGTTTTGTTATTATGTGTTGTATTTGCTGTATCCGCAGTTTCCGCTGTGGAGCTGGGTGATGTGGTAAACAGCCAGGCTTACAAGACAAAAGGGATGGCTGCGGATATTGTGCAGACCATAAACCTGCCTGCGCAGAACATGAAGATGAATTTCAATTCCAAGATATATATGAAGGGTGAGATGGTCCGCGTGGATACTCAATATGATGAAAATTCATTTAATAATCCCGCACAGTATCAGCAGATGAAGATGATGAAGATGGATAAGATGACACTGATCCAGGGTGTGAAAAATGGCAAAGGTGTTATGATAATGATCTATCCTCTTATCAACGGATATGTTGAAAAAGAGACTAATAGAGAAGCTGAAGGCGGATTTGAGAACCTTGATACCATGATGAGCGCCGCTGTCAGCAAAGTGGGAAGCGAGACGTTCGCCGGTGTAAATGCAGATAAATACAGGGTAACCACCGATGAAGCCGAAGATAAAGATGAGATCTATGTCTATGTGGATCCTTCAAAAAAGATCATGGTTGGCGTTTATATCAAAGCCGAAGACGGATCTGAGACAAAGATGGAATATAAGAACATCGAGCTGAAAGTCGACGATTCAGTCTTCAAGGTGCCTGCGGGCATGAAAAAATATGAAAATGTCCAGCAGATGGCCATGGCTGCCATGGGCGGCGGTTATTGATCTGACCGGCATAGAAGTTATAAAAGGGGGCGCTTTTGGCGCCCCTTTTTTTTGAAACAAAGATCCTTCTGTAAGTGTCACTTCACTATAAGGAGGAGTATGAAGATTCTTATCTTAGGCGGCACTGTCTTTCTTGGCAGGCATCTCGTTGATTCAGCTGTAAACCGGGGACATGATGTAACCATATATCACAGGGGAAACCACCCGTCGCACAGGGATGATATCAGTGAGATACTGGGGGACAGGACGGGAGATCTCAGTGAGCTTAACGGGGAGTGGGATGCGGTTTTGGATACCTCGGGATATCTGCCTGTCCATGTGAAAAAAAGTGTATCGCGGCTGGGACGATCGTTCTACTGTTTCGTCTCCTCCATATCTGTATATGCCGATTTCTCGGCGGATTATATTGATGAAGAATCGTCTCTGGGGACCATGAAAGATCCCGACAGTACGGATATCAATAAATATTACGGCCCTTTGAAGGCTCTGTGCGAGAGGGAAGTGGCAACCCGGGCTCCGAGGAATCTCATTGTGAGGCCAGGACTCATTGTGGGGCCACACGATCCCAGTGACAGGTTTACATACTGGCCGGCGAGGTTTTCAGAGAATGACCGTGTCCTATGCCCCTCTGCTCCCGATGTGCCTGTTCAGTTTATCGACGCAAGAGATCTTGCGGACTGGATAGTGTCTGCGGCTGAAGAGGGGATATGTGGTGTATATAATGCAACGGGTCCCAAGACGGAAATGTGTTTTTCATCCTTTGCGGAGATATGTTCATCTGAGTTTAGGGGAGATCCGGTCTATGTCAGTGAAAAGTTTTTGAAACGACAGGGTATTTCCTCTTGGACTGATTTGCCCATGTGGATCGCCGGAGAAGACAATATGCCGGGGCATTCACGGGTTGACTCATCTAAGGCTTATAATAAAGGGCTCGTATGCCGGCCGGTGGAAAGCACTCTGCGGGACACATTGGACTGGCGCATGGGCGATAAAGAAAAAATAGATTTGAAATGGGGTATGTCCCCGGAAAAAGAGAAGGAGGTCCTGGAATTATGGGCAAAAGGGTGATGATGTTTATCGTAGCTATGGTTTTGGCGGCAGGATGCGCGAAACAGGGCGCGGATATAGTGGTGATAAAGGATCCTGAAATCAAAAGAGCTGAAGTAACAAAAGTCGTTGAAGCTGATGAGGATATGAATTTGATGGCGTTTATGGATTTTCATAAAGACAGGTTTATTGTGGCTCTTGTGGAACCCAGCCGTGAAAAAGGCGTTATCCAGTTGAGAGACAAAGATCTGAGACTGATCAGAGAGATCGAAGTATCCCGGGGTAAAGGTCCCGGGGAGTTTCTGTTTCCCGCAAATCTTCAGCTTTCAGATGAGTATATATATATGCTGGACGGCGCGAAAAACAGCGTGGAACTCTTTGACCTCGAGGGTAATTATACGGACAGCTGGATCATCAAAAGTTCCGTGGGTATATTTAAAAGCGTAACCTCCCTGGTAGTAAACGGCACGGATTTTTACATTGCTCCCCTGATACCATATATTGCCGCAAAGTTTAATGCCTCGGGAGATGTGTCCGCGTCTGTGAAAAGCCACCTGGAGAACAATGACGACGGCAGGATGTGGCAGGAGCATGCTTCAAGGCTTGCCATGGATAAAGAGGGAAATATCTATCTCTCATACAATGAGACAGATTACCGGATCTGCAAATATGACAAGGATTTCAACCTTATATGGGACAAACAGATAGAAGATAAAAGCAATGATCTGAAAGACGGTATGGAGATGGTGCCCATTGCCGATGCGAAACAGCCTGTGGGAGTTTTCACTCATTCCACGTTTGCCTGGAAAGATGACAAGCTTTTTGTGTTCAGAGGCGTGGGCGGTGAACTCTTCCTGGAGATGCGTGAAGGTGAAAAACGCATAGGAAGAGGACCCATCAAAAACCTGAAACATCCCTATATTGATGTTTTCAGTGACAAGGATTGTTCCTTCCTGTACAGAATAGAAGTGCCGTTTGTTAAGACCGACTCATGGTCGGAAGTGTCTGTCATGGATGACGGATTGATCTTTCTTGTCACCATGGGGGCCAGTGAAAGTGAATATGAGAATTCTATCGTAAAGACTGAGATCAGGTAGAAGGGAGATGTTGTATGATTGTGAGAGAAATGCGGGAAAAGGAGTGGAAAACATTTGCTTCCATTGCATTTAATGCTTACCCCGGCATTGGAGTCCCCGATGATGAAAAACTGCTGGAGTCTTTTCAGTCGTTGAAAAAGGAGAAGGGTGAAGATGCTCTGTTTTACGGCTGTTATGAAAAAGACCGCCTGCTTGGGGGCATGATCATATACAGTTATACAATGAATTTTAGGGGCAGAAAGGTGAAGGCTTCCGGTGTGGGTATGGTTGCCGTGGACCTTGTACGCAAGAAGGAAAAGATCTGCAGGGAGATGATCCGTTACTTCGTGGAAAAAGCCGCGCAGGATGGATGCGATTTTGCCCTTCTTTACCCCTTCAGGCCTGATTTTTACAAAAAAATGGGTTTCGGGTATTCTTCATCATTGAAAAAATACAGGATCAGCACAGGCGCTTTCCCCCGAAACGGCGACAAATCTGTTGTGAGGCTCGGGACTGAGGATGATGCTGCGCGGCTTGCCGTGTTC
>CAZGIO010000017.1:8372-16498 GCA_964525975.1 uncultured bacterium | reverse complement strand
CGCGGTCGAAGCGGACCGGCTCGTCCATGTCCAGCGCGACGACGCGGCCGCGCCGCGCCTCTTCGACCAACTCGCCGAGTTGGGGAAACATGTGCGAACCGCAAACGAGGTCCACGTGAGGCGCGCGGGCGCGGAGTTCGTCGGAGGGAGAATGGCGTTCGAGCCCGGCGAAGCGCCCGGGCCGGCCGGGGATCGGGCGGCCGAAATGAAATCCCTCAGCAGCGCGCTGCTGCTCTCTTTTTCAAAGGTAGTACCCACCACAATAGCGTCAGCTCCCGCTTCAGCGGCTGTATGGGCCTGTTCAGGATTTTTAATGCCCCCACCGCAGATAAGGGGAAGTCCCGCGTAATTTTTCACAGCGCTGATCATATTTCCCGGCACGGGATTTCCGCACCCGCTGCCGCCTTCGAGATAGATGGTCTTCATGCCCATATATTTGGCGGCCAAAGCATGAGCCGCGGCGATATCGGCTTTATCAGAGGGTATGGGCAGTGTGTTGCTCATATAGTTTACTGCGGTCATACCTCCTGAACCAACGAGCATATATGCGCAGGAGACAGCTTCGATACCGGTCTTTTTGATCATGGGAGCGCTCCGTACCTGCTCTTCTATGAGATACTGGGGATTACGTCCGCTTATGAGAGACATATAAAGAATAGCATCCGCTTCAGCGCAGACCTGAGCCGATGATGCAGGAAACAGCATGACAGGAAGGCCAGACGCTTTTTTCACAGCCGACACTGTGGCGTTAAAATCACCTTCGAGGAGTATACTGGTACCTACGAGGATCAGATCCACGCCGGCTTCCGATGCCATGGCGGCGCTCTCCGCCGCTTCCCCGGGGGTCTGTTTGTCGGGATCCAGGAGTATCCAGAGTGATTTTTTTCCATCAGCGGCCCGTTGTTCAAACTCTTTTAAAACACTCATTCAAATGCCTTTCTGACCATGGACAAAATAGCCTTGTTTTCCTTAAAAGCCAGTTCAAGGATCCCTCCCACTGTGAGATCGGCAGGATCTGTTTTTTTCGCCAGTCTTATCATATTATTGATATCTTTATCTGAAAATTTCACAAAATGTTCTTTTATCTTATAGAATTTTTTTGACGTATCTCCCACGCTTTTCATGACCTTATGGCAGTACCGGGAAAGAAAATCTTCAGAGAGATCCTCTGCTTCAAGTCCCTGAGCCGCAGTCTCTCCAGCCAGAGCCCCTGATTCCAGGGCGTTTCCTATGCCGGCTCCTGTAAGGGGGTTAGCCAGCCTCGCGGCGTCCCCGGCTATGAGAAACCTGTCACCGCATAATATCTTCAGGGGTTTGGACGCGGACACCATGCCGGCCACTGTCTTTACCACCGAGCATCGGGGAAAACGTCTTTCCACAAACCGGTCCAGGAAATATTGCGCGTTATGAGCCTTTTCCGAGCGGCTTCCCAGGAGGCCCAGCCCCACATTTGCCTTACCTTCTTCTTTTGGAAATACCCAGGCGTATCCTCCGGGAGCGGTGCCGTTCCCGCCTATGAGCTCAATACGATCGCGGTCTATATCCACGCCGCCGAGTGTATACTGCATACAGAACTCGCAGTCTCCGGGCTTCAGACTTGTATCCACGCCGAGATAACGGGCAGTCACAGACTCTATCCCGTCGGCTGCGATGACAAGAGATGTACTCACGGTAGTCATCCAGCTGCCGCCCAAATGCACAAAAAAAGCGTTATCTTCACGTTCTATCCCTGTCACAGGACAGGATGTCCTGAGCGCCGCGCCTTTAGAGACGGCCTCTTCAGCCAGGTCGCGGTCAAAGCGAGACCGGTCCAGGATATAACCTTTTTCATTATAATCCATGACAGCTTCCGACCCGTCGGGAGATGTAAGGCGGGCGCCTTTTATCTCCGCGGAGATCCATTCAGGTCGTACGCCTGTATGTTTCACAAGCCATTTTTCAGAGACCCCTTCGGCGCACCGCACAGGCGTCCCCAGTTCCTGCCTTTTTTCCGCCAGGAGGACCTTGAAGCCTTTTTCCGCGATCTTCGACGCGGCTATTGACCCTGCGGGTCCCGCGCCGGATATCACTGCGTCAAAATACTCAGTCATGGCAACCCCGTTCATCTTCATAGCTTAAACAAAGCGCCCCGGCGGGGCACATATCCACGCATATGCCGCATCCTGTACACCGTTTTTCATCCACGATGATGCCGTTTTTCAAAAGCAGCGCTTTCGCAGGACACACAGGCACGCAGCCGCCGCACTGGAGGCATTTTTCCTGATTTACTTTGACAGCCATATTCCTCCCATGCCCAAAATAATATTGAGCTTATAGATCAGAGATGAAGCTCTGTATCTGCCTTTGAAAGCATACACAAGAGCCGCAAGGTTCACAGCGGAACAGCCCGCTGAGACCCAGCTCAGGTAAAGAGCGGTTTTTGTCACATACCTGCTCAAAGTGAGTGTAGCAATGAGGAAGAATAAAGTCAATATTGAAAGGAGCAGGAGCATGAGTCTACTTCCCCCCGCTGCTGCGGCAGTCATCTTCGCCGCTGCTTTGTCGCCAGGCAGGTCTTCAAGGTCTTTCACGACCTCTCTCATAAGCATAAGCAGAAAAGCGAAACAAACGAGACCCGTCAGTACAGGATCAGCACCCCGTACTGTGATCACCACTCCCATGGGAGATGCAGTCATCAAAGCAGTGATGATATTGCCCGCAAGCCCCCGTTTTTTTCCTGAATAGTTATAAAGCATAGCCATAAGAAGCACAAGAGCCGACACAAGCGCCGCCGGAAGGGGCAAAAAAAACATTGTTAAGACAGCTGCTGCAATAAAAGAGAGCGAAATTATTTTTGCTTCCCGCAATGATACGGAACCTGACGGGATAGGCCGCTCAGGCTTATTTATCTTATCAGCAGCAACATCCCTTATATCATTTATGCTGTAGCCGGCAGCGGCGATAAAAATGAATTCCAGAGCGATTATATATGTTGTTGATATGATTGAGCCTGTAATAAGAAATGAAAAAAACACAGCCGCCGCTGTGATGACAAGGTTCACAGGACGCAGGAGCATGATAAAAGAGACAGATCTATTTAATACCCGTATGCCCAAAGCCTCCTCCTCCGCGCGCGGTGGAGTTCAACTCATTCTTTTCTTCCCATGCGCAGCGCCACACTTTTGAGAGCACCAGCTGTGCCACTCTGTCGCCCTGTCTGACCTGAAACGGCGCATCCCCGCAGTTCATGAGTATTACGCCCACTTCCCCCCTGTAATCGGCATCGATTGTTCCGGGAGAATTTGGCACGATAATATTTTTCTTCAGAGCGAGCCCGCTTCTGGGCCTCACCTGCATCTCAAATCCCGGAGGCACTTCCAGATAGATCCCCGTATGGACAAGACCGGTCTTTCCCGGTTCGATGGTGATCTCTTCGGCGGCTCTCACATCCATACCCGCCGCATGCTCACTCATGTAGCGGGGCAGTTCTGCCTTCAGCCCTTTTTCATCCCTGAAAACTCTGACTTTAACATCTTCCACAATACATTCACATCCTTTTTATCGTTGCTTCCGTAATAGGTAATGCCGAATTTGCCTGAAAAAAGATAATCTCTGATGATGGTCCTGACATCGTCCAGGGATACCTGTTCGATCTTTTTCAATATGGAGTCATAATCGGGAAACTCACCGTATCGTCTGAGGTAAGCTCCGTTTTTTTCCATGATATTGTAAATGATATCCAGTGAAAAAAGATGCTTTGCGGTGACATAGTTCTTTGCCACATTAAGGAGTTCCTCAGTGATACCATTGACTTTCAGTTCCCTGAAGAGTTTCAACAGTCCTTCCCCCAGTTCATCCAGCCGCTTGGGGTTAAAGCCCACATAGAACATGAACACTCCCGTTGACGGATAAAGCACCAGATCAGAATAGAGGTTGTAAGCCAATCCCCGTTCTTCTCTGATCTCCTGATTAAAGAGCGAAAAATCCGTTCCGCCCAGCAGGGCATTGGTCACGTAAAAAGCGAACCTGTTCTCATGGTTGTTTGTGACCCCCGGGAAATGAAGCAGCATATGAGCTTGTCTGAGTTTTTTGTTTTTCACATGCCTGAACACAAAATTCTCATCCACTGGAGACATATCTCCTGCGACTTCACCTTCATACGGCAGCGCATATTTTGCCAGTTCCTGTTTCAGTTCTTCGGTCTCTATATCCCCGGCCACTGATATCAGGGCGTTTTCGGCGATAAAGCGTCTGTTGAAATAACGCCGCACTGTCTCGGCATCCATGGCCTCCAGTGTAGCGCTGCTGCCCAGGATAGGCCTTCCCAGAGACGACCCTTTCCAGTATTCTTCGGTAAAAAGCTCAAAAAGATGATCATGGGGAGTATCTTTATACATCTCGATCTCCTCCAATATCACTTTTTTCTCACTGGCCAGGTCTTTAGGATCAAATATCGCATTGGTCACGATCTCAAACAGCAGCTCGATGGCCTCACGCCAGTATTTTTTGAGTATGCGTATGGTGACAGTGACCCCTTCATGTCCGGTGAAAGCGTCAAAATCTCCTCCGAGCCCTTCTATCCTGTATACAAGTTCCCTGTTGGTGTAATTCTTAGTGCGTTTAAAGAGCATATGTTCTATAAGATGGGTGATTCCTGAAAGTCTTTCGGGTTCATGATAGGAACCGCCTTTAAAGAAGATCCCCACATTGAAGGAGTTGATGGACGGGATCTTTTCGTATCCAACGGTGATACCGCTGGATACGAATAATTCCCTCTTCATATCAGTTTTTGTCATCGCTGTTTTCTTTTTCCTCGAGTCTTTTTATACTGATATTTATACGTTTCATATCATCGATCTTGATGATCTTAGCTGTTACCTTATCACCCACTGAAAGCGCGTCGCTGACTTTGGGTATTCTTTTTTTGGATATCTCGGATATATGGACGAGAGCTGATTTGCCGTTTTCCAGTTTACAGAAAGCGCCGAAATCCATGATCTTATCCACGACACCGTTTACGATATCGCCCACTTCATAGACTCTCACAGTTGCCGCGATTCTTCTTGCGGCTTCCTTGCCGTCTTCACTATTAAGCGAAGAGATCTGTACAGTGCCGTCATCATCGATCCACACTTCGGAATTAGTCTCTTCTGAGAGAGCTTTGATGTTCTTGCCGCCGGGACCGATAATATCGCCGATCCTGTCCACGGGGACCTTGACCACTACGATACTGGGAGCGTAAGGTGACTGTTCCGGCCTGGCTTCAGGCAGGACTTCGTTCATCTTATCCAGAATATGGAGTCTGCCTTTTCTTGCCTGCTCCAGAGCTGTCTCCATGATCTCACGGTTGACGCCTTCTATCTTGATATCCATCTGGATAGCAGTGATGGCGTCTTTTGTGCCGGCGATCTTGAAGTCCATATCGCCCAGGTGGTCTTCCAGTCCTGTGATATCTGTAAGTATGATGAAATCATCGTCTTCTTTGATAAGTCCCATGGCTGTTCCCGCCACGGGATCGCTCACAGGCACGCCTGCGTCCATGAGTGCAAGGGATCCGCCGCATACACTGGCCATGGATGATGATCCGTTTGATTCCATGATATCGGATACGATCCTTATGGTATAAGGAAAATCATCATGGGCGGGCAGCACCGGGGTAAGCGCGCGTTCTGCGAGCATACCGTGTCCGATCTCTCTTCTGCCCACGGAACCGATGCGTTTTACTTCACCTACACTGAACGGAGGGAAGTTATAATGCAGCATGAATTTTTTCTTTGACTCACCCTGAAGTTCATCCATGGTCTGTGCGTCGCCGTCTGTACCCAGAGGTAGCACTACAAGGGCCTGTGTCTCGCCTCTTGTGAAAAGAGCTGAGCCATGGGGCCTTGGAAGCACACCTGCTTCAATGGTAATAGGCCTGACTTCGTCAAAGGGCCTGCCGTCGACACGCTTTTTCTCGCTGACCAGTTTTCCTCTCACGTATTTTTTCTCAAGGTCATGGAAAGCGGAACCGATGAGCCTTGTATCCAGTTCAGGATACTCCTCGACGATCTTTTCCCTGATCTCATTATAAAGCGCGGAGACTTTATCCTGGCGTTCAAGTTTTTCAGTGATGTAATTGTACTCTTTAAGCTTATCAGCGGCCAGGGCATCCATCTTCTCCATGAGTTCTTCCGGAGCGGCAAAGGGTTCATATGTAAACTCTTTTTTGCCCTTCTGACCCACCATATCAAGCTGAAGAGCGCAGATCTTCTTGATCTCTTCATGAGCTTTAAGGATACCTTCGAGGACGACGTCCTCAGGCAGTTTCTCGATGAATCCTTCCACCATGGTCACGGCTTTTTCAGTACCGGCCACGATCATGTCCATCTCACTCTCCTCAAGCTGAGTGAAAGTGGGATTGATCACATATTCTTTATTGATATAACCTACGCGCACTCCTGCCACAGGGCCGTGAAACGGCATACCTGAAAGCATAAGTGCCTGTGAAGCTCCCACTATTCCAAGCACATCGGCGATGTTTTCCTTATCAGAAGAGATAACATAGGCTATTACCTGCACCTCGTTCTGGAAATCATCGGCGAAAAGCGGCCTTAACGGCCTGTCAATCATCCTGGCGGAAAGAGTCTCATCAGAACCGGGACGTCCCGGCCTTTTGAAGAAACCTCCAGGAATCTTTCCCGCGGCGTACCGTTTTTCACGGTATTCCACTGTCAACGGGAAAAAATCCATGGGACTCTGGTTTTTGGAGCCAACGGCTGTCACAAGCACCATGGTATCGCCGTATCTTACGATACAGGAACCATCAGCCTGTTTTGCTATCCTTCCGGATTCAATTGACAGCGTTTTTCCGCCCAGCTCCATATTTACAGTATAAGGCATTATTACCCCCTAATACCAAGCTCAGCAATAAGTTCACGGTATTTTTTGATATCTTTTTTCATGAGATACCGTAACAGTCTTCTCCTTTTACCGACCATCTTCAACAAACCTCTTCTTGAATGATGATCTTTAGGATGTGATTTAAAATGAGCCTGGAGATCGTTAATTCGCGCGGTCAACAGCGCGATCTGCACCTCGGATGACCCTGAATTACTTTCAGCGCCTCCGAATTTCTTAAACAACTCTAGTTTCTGTTCTTTCGTGATTGCCATTTTTACCTCCTTTTACCGCATTCCAAGAGAAGACATGTCGTCATCTCGTAGATATGGGTTCCTCAAACAGCAAGTCTTCATCTGCCAACACGTTCAATGTGATATTCTTGTCTATCATAAGTTTTCTTTTCAGTTCATCAACACCGTTGAATTTGGCATCATCTCTGATCTTTGCAACAAAGTGCACTTTGAGTTCTTCTCCGTATATTTTTTCATCAAAGTCAAAAATATGCACTTCCACTTTTCTTTTTTCACCTTCAAAGGTAGGTGAATACCCGATATAAGTCATAGCGGGCATTTTTCTCCCTTTGTATTCCACAAAGGATGAATATATCCCGTCGAAGGGCAGCTTAGTCTCGATGTCATCCAGGTTAGCAGTGGGAAAACCCAGTTCCGCGCCCCGTCCTTCTCCATTCACCACGATACCTTTGATGAAGTAAAAACGGTCAAGGAGCTCCCTGGTCAACCTCAGCTTTCCCTGGAGTATGGTCTGTCTTATCCAGGTGCTGCTGATGCGTTTATCGTCATATGAGACAGGAGGCACTTTTGTCACGGTGAAATCGTGTTCTTCGGCTATTTTTTCCAGGAATCGGTAATCACCCTGCTGTTTATTACCGAACCGGTGGTTATCACCGATGACAACAGCCGCAACATTAAGTTCCTCAATGAATATCTTCTTGACAAAATCCATGGCTGACATATGCGCTATATCTCTGTTAAAGGGAGAAAATATCACATTATCAACGCCCAATGATTTAAATACCTCGACTTTTGCCTCTTTTGTCAGGATCTTCTTAGGCGGATCCGAATTCAGGATCTTCCTGGGGTGGATATCAAAAGTAAAGACCAGTGTCTCAAGCCTCAGTTCACGGGCTTTCTGTTTCATCACGTGAATGAGTTGCTGATGTCCTTTGTGGATACCGTCAAACATGCCGACGGTGACCACATATCTTTTCTTTTCTATCTGATCCAATCGATCAAAGACCTTCATAC
>CAZGIO010000017.1:0-8362 GCA_964525975.1 uncultured bacterium | reverse complement strand
TGCTGAAGTTATTGATTTTGACGACATTACGTTTCTCAATGGCGAAGCGCAGGTAGCGCTTTGCGAGCCCGACGTTCTTCGCGACGTCGCCAGCATACGGGGAGCAGATGAAAACGGACCTTCATACTTAATCTCCTAAAACCGCGATATACTTAAAATCGCCATATGATGCTGAGCCTATGGCCAGCACGTTTTCATCCTTATCTACGACTCTCACGTACCCGTTTATCTCATTTAACGCTGCCAATTTCAATTTGGATCCGTTTAAGACTTTCAGTGCCATTTTACTGTTGACTTTCAATGTAGGCAGGCTGCACGTAGCCGCTTCCACGGACAAAGATGCTCTTTCTATGTCTTCCCGGGACTCAATAGTATCAAGTTTTACTGCTTTGTCCAGTGAAAAATACCCTGCCTTAACCCTGCGAAGTGAACTGAGAGAAGCAAGTTCACCCAGCGCCTCAGCCACGTCCTCCACAAAACTTCTCACATAAAAACCTTTGCCCACTTCTATACTGAAAATAAGCTTGCCTGCTCCAGGGTCATAATGATATATCTTATATCCGTACAGGTTGACGAACTCCGGCTCAATATCAACTGTTTCCTCTTCCACACCTTCTCTGGCAAGTTCATACAATCTTTTGCCGTTTTTCCTTTTAGCGCTGTAAAGAGGGGGAGTCTGAAGATATCCGCCCACGTAGGATTCAAACACGTTTCGGATCTCATCCAGCTCATATTCACGGTAGGGTTTTTCTTCTATGACCGTGCCTGTGATATCAGCGGTATCTGTCCTGATTCCCATGGTCATCTCGCCTATATAGGCTTTTTCCCTGCCGGTAAAAAGATCGAATAGTTTTGTGGCTTTCCCTATAAGTATGGGAAGCACTCCAGTAGCCATGGGATCCAGGGTCCCCGCATGTCCGATCTTCTCTTTCTTCCCCAGAAAGGGTTTCAGTTTTCTTATACAATCATATGATGTTATGTTCTCGCTTTTATCGATGATCAATATTCTGTTCATAAGATCTTTTCCCAATAGTTTTTTATCATCTTCTCAACCTCATCCAGAGTACCCGAGGCTGTTGCCCCTGCTGCGAAACTGTGTCCTCCTCCGCTTTCGAGGGTATCCGCAAAACGGTCAACGGCCACAGAGCCTTTGGATCTCAGTGACAACCTCACTTGTCCCTCATTCTTTTCTTTCATGAGAATATATACTTCAATTCCCTCCACATCTCTCAAGCGGTCGATTATCCCGTCAAAGCGGGATTCATCCACGCCGTATTTTTTCATATCATCCATGCTGATATGGCTCACGGCGAGTCTGCCGCCGCAGTAGAGGCGCATCCGTTCCATCACTGCCCCTGTAAGCCGGACCTTTCCTGCTTCCTGAGAAGAATAGACCGCAGCGGGTATCCATGAAAGATCTCCTGTTTTTTCAATGATATCACCTGCTGCTCTGAATGTGGCTGGCTTCACATTTGAGAACGAGAACTGACCGGTATCTGTCATGATACCAGTATAGAGGGCTTCAAAAAAACGTTTTTCAGGTTCCACACCTGATTCCCTGTAGAGGTCATAGATCACTTCACACGCCGATGACGCGCCGCTTCTCACAAGGTTGGCGGTGCCGTAGCTATCATTGGATGCGTGGTGATCGATATTCACAATATTGGTTTCCCGGGGCGGGACATAAGCCATACGTTCTTTGTCGCCGCAGTCAAGGGCAGCCACCACGGGGTCGGCGGGTATCCCGCCGGGGTCTATCCCGTCCAGGAGAAAACGGTATTCAGGGGGAAACGCTTCAGGCTCGAATATAGCGCCTTTTTTTCCCATGGCTTTAAGCAGTAGAAGAAACGCCACGGAAGCGGCGCATGAGTCGCCGTCGGGACGCACATGCCCTGTTATCACATAACCGTCATTTTTCCTGAGATAATCCAGGACTTCAGCTATATCCTTATTCATCCGAATCTTTCCTGTTTTCTTCGATGATCCTGTAGATCTCTTCGACTTTTTTCTGTGTCTCGTCTACTATAAATACCAGCTGAGGCGTGTATTTCATCCGAACTCTTTCCACCAGTGATTTTTTAATCAAATACTCGTCTTTTTCGATCTTATTGAGGACATCCTCCTCACTTTTTTTATGTTCTTTATCCAGAAATATCGAGAGATAGACCTTTGCATGCCTGAGGTCTTTCGAGATATCCACGTTTGTCACGGTGATCATGCCGTAATCCTCATACGCATAGAGGTCTTCCATTATTTCTCCAAGCACACTCCTGGAAATCTTGTTAAGCCTTTCCATTCTGCTGTAATTTTTCATATTCACCTCACACTGCCACTATTTCAATGGTATCATCCAGGATATCAACGTCATATTTTACGGTTATAAATTCCACGGCGCTATTGAAGAGGTTCGAAAGAAAATCCTTTTCCCCTGCCGCTGAGACACAAACCAGGGAGGTCCGCTGCCACTTATCGGTGAAGCGGTCTTCCCTGGCGATAATATCGAACCTTCTTTTCAGCTGGTCCTTACAACTGTTAAGCACCATTCTTTTTTCCTTAAGGTTCCTAACCCCGTGAAGATACAGTTCTATATCTCCTATCAGGACATACATATTAATCCAGCGTTCTTTTCCTTTCCTCGATTATATAGGCTTCCACAAGGTCCCCTTCTTTCAGGTCATTGAAACCTTCAAGACCGATACCGCACTCGTAGCCTTCCGCCACTTCTTTTACGGTATCCTTGAACCTCTGGAGAGAGGAAAGCTGCCCTTCCCAGATATACTGGCCGTCACGGACAAGTTTCGCGATACAGTTCCTTACGATCTTGCCTTCCTTGACGTAACTTCCGGCTATTACCCCGATCTTGGGCACTTTAATGAGCTGTCTTATCTCAGCTGTTCCCAGGTAGACTTCAGCCTGTTCAGGCTCAAGCATGCCTTCAACGGCTTTATGAAGATCTTCAAGCAGATTATAGATTATATTGTATTTTCTTACTTCTACGCCGTTATCTTCAGCGAGTTTTCTCGCTGCGGTATCCACTCGGACGTTAAACGCAACGATTATAGCGCCGGCTGTCACCGCCAGGTTCACATCGGCTTCAGCCACCATACCGACACCTGTATGAAGTATCTTGATATCCACTTCATTTACTTCTATGCCCTGTATGGACTGTATGATCGCTTCCACGGTGCCCTGTGTGTCGCCTTTGAGTATAAGTATCAGTTCGGATTTTTCCTCACCGCTCATTTTTGCAAAGAGGTCTTCAAGGGAGACCACTTCCTTATCCTGTGCCTGGCTTTTTCTCTTGGTGTAATAAGCTCTCTTGTCTGCGATATTCCTGGCTGCCCGTTCGCTTGTGGTCACCGCGAAATCATCACCTGCTCCCGGCAGCTCTGAAAGTCCTGTGACCTCTGCGGCTTTACCGGTTTGAAGCTCATTGATCCGCTTACCCATATCGTCGTTCATATTCCTGACTTTGCCGTATGTATCTCCCACGATAAATATATCACCGACTTTAAGCGTGCCCTCTTTTATCAGGATAGTAGCCACATTGCCTTTGCCCTTCTGGACGTTGGACTCGACCACGATACCTCTCGCAGGCACATCTGTGTAACTTTTCAATTCCAGCATCTCACCCTGAAGCACGATCATATCCAGAAGTTCCGGTATACCGTCACCGGTCCTGGCGGAACATTCCACGAAGAGGTTCTCTCCGCCCCACTCTTCAGGCACGATGCCATACTGGGTGAGTTCCTGTTTTACACGATCGGGATTAGCCCCTGGCAGGTCCATCTTATTCAAAGCGATGATAACAGGCACTTCGGCGGCCTTGGCATGGTTGATGGCCTCGATGGTCTGCGGCATCACGCCGTCATCGGCAGCCACAACCAGGACAACGATATCCGTGATATTGGCGCCTCTGGCTCTCATGGCTGTAAACGCGGCATGGCCAGGTGTATCGATAAAAGTGATCTCACCTTTCCCCGTAGTCACGGAGTAAGCGCCTATATGCTGAGTTATGCCTCCAAATTCTTTTTCTGTGATCCTGGAGTTCCTGATATAGTCAAGTATGGATGTCTTGCCGTGGTCCACATGCCCCATGATAGTCACCACAGGGGGACGTGTGACAAGGTTTTCCCTTGATCCCGACTCATACTCGGAAATAAGCACATCATCGCCGTAATGTTCTATAAGAGCCAGTTCTTTATTGAACTCTTCAGCGATGAGATGCGCGTAATCTTCCTCGATGGCGCTGTCCAGGTCTTCCACTTCCACGCCTTCCTTACCCAGTAGTTTGACGAGGTCCTGCGGTTTCAGGCTGAGGTTGTCCGCGAAATCCCTGTATGTTATCCCTTTCATGAGGTACAGTTTCTCAGCGGCCTTCTTTTCTTCCTCGTCACCTTTTGTCTTGGTCTTGGCTTTAGTCTTCTTTGCATCTTTATTCATGATCTCCGTCCAGCTGATCTTCCGCTTCGGTTTTTCTTTCTGTTTCTTGCCATCCTTGTCTTCTTTGCCGGCCTCATCTTCTGTCCAAGTCAGATGTTCTTTCCAGTCCTTCTGAGTCTCTTTTTTCGTGCTCTTTTTACTTTTTTTCTTTTTCACTGCATAGGGTTTGGCTTTACCCTTTTTCCCTTTGCTTATTTCCTCATCAGACTCTTCCTCTGTCTTGGATGCAGGTTTCGCGTCGGCTTTTTTGACTTGTTCAGTCTCTGCGGGTTTTTCTTCTTTTTTCGTTCCCGCGTCTTCAGCTTTCTTTGCAGCCGGCTCAGCCTTAACGGCTTTTTTATCAGTGGCCGCTTCCGCTTTTTCAGCTTTTACTTCAGTCTTTGCCGGAGACTCTTTTACTTTCTCCGCTGCCTTTTCAGGAGATGTTTCAGCGCTCTTTTTCTCTTCGGCTGCTTCCTTTTTAGGGGCCGTTTTCTTTTTAGCGACTTTTGCTCTTTTTCGAACACGCGCTACAGGATGTGCGGGCTCGTCTTCTTCTACGGTGACGCCGTAATGTTCTCTGACGATCCTGATCTCATACGGGCCGATATAGCTCATATGGTTCTTGATCTGAACGCCTTCTTCAAGGAGAAAACGTACAAGTTCCGAAGACGGATATCCGATCTCCTTTGCCAACTCGAAGACTCTCATTTTGCCGTCCAATTACAACACCCCCTCGATCACCTTATCGGCGATTTTCCGATCTGTAATGCCTATGATTCCGACATCTGTCCTGCCGAAGATTTGTCCCAATTCTTTTTTAGTGCTTATATTCACAATCCTGATATTCCTTTCAATCGCTTTCGATTCCAAATCACCTTTATATCTCGGGGATAGGTCCTTCGCGGTTATTATAAGCGCCAAACGTCCTTTGTCCAGAGCCATTTTGACGTTATCCCTTCCCAGAGTCAGCTTGTTGGCCTTATACATGAGTCCCAGAAAACTAAGATTCATTCAGCGCCTTGCCTTTCTCCTGGCGAAAAACTTTTCCCTGCACCGTTCATCTCTGCAGACGTAGACGCCTCTTCCCTGCAGTGTGCGGCCTTTTTCATAGCCATCCTGCGATGAGACGTATCTTTCCAGTTCATCCTGAGCATATTTTTTTCTGCAGATGACACAGGTACGCAGAGGGTCACTCTTTCTCTGTTTCTCCGGCATCAGCTTCACCTTCCGCTTCAGGGTCAGTCTCCCCGTCCGCCTCTTCTTCTTCGCGGTTCTCTTCAACCTGCTCTTCTGTCTCGCCGCCGTCTGACTCAGGTTCAGGAGACTCTTCCTGAACCTCCCCGGTTTTACCATCAAAATCCGAGAGCGCTTGCTTTGACTGTTCGATAAACGAGACCGCAAGTTCCATATTGATGCCGTCCACCATCATGGCGAGACTTTCAGGTATCATATTGGCTATTTCTTCAAGGTTAAAGATACCGTTGTCATACATGTTATTGAGTATATCCTCATCCATGCCGTCAAAATTTTTCAATGTATTCATATAGAGCTCACGTTTTTCCTCAAGCTCCTTATGATATTCGGATTCTGAATAGATAAAGATCTTCCATCCCGTGAGTTTAGCCGCGAGCCTGACATTCTGGCCGCTGCGGCCTATGGCCATTGTATACTGCTCATCGGGTACGACGACTTTCACATTGCGTCGTTCCTCTTCAGATTCTTCTATGAGGACCTTGCTTATATCCACTGTCTTTAAGGCATTGCGGATCATCTGTTTGGGATCATCGCTCCACTCGATGACGTCGATGCGCTCACCGTTGAGTTCTCTCACGATGTTCTGTATCCTGATACCCCTCACACCTACGCATGTCCCCACGGGATCCAGGTCACTGCTGTTTGACCAGACGGCCACTTTTGCGCGCACGCCGGCCTCTCTTGCCACTGCCTTGATCTCCACCTGTTTGTTCGCCACTTCGGGGATCTCGATCTCAAAAAGGCCTCTCAGGAGAGATTCATGGGTCCTTGATACAAGGATCTTCGTATCAAGCCCCTCTTTCTTCACATTGTATATATATACTTTCGTCCTTGTTCCTCTGTAGTAGCTGTCTTTGAGAGACTGATGCCTCGGGGGTATGATACCTTCCCCCTTGCCAAGGTCCACGATGATATTGGCCAGTTCTCTGGGTTCGGACCCGGGTTCGGCGTTCTCTTTCAGATAATTGTCTCTTTCCTTGCCTCTGAGACGCTGCTTCCTCAGGACGATGGCTGTATAGACCTCGCCGACTTTATCAGCATACTCATCATAGACTCTGTTCTGCTCCACGCCTTTGATTTTATTTAAGATGTTTTCCTTTACGATCTGAGCGCCGTTTCTCCCCAGCGTCTTGGCATCTATAAAGACATCTATGATATCGTCTTCCTCAAGGTCCGCCGCTCCAGTAAGTTTTACCGCGTCATCAAGAGCGATCTCCAGATGGGGATCTTCCACTTCCTTCACCACGGCTTTGGATATGAATATATAGAGTTTTCCTCCCTCGATCTCCACGTCCAGGGGAAGCTCGTAAGGCTCTTCCTCATCCCTGTTTTTCAGCTTATGTTTCCTCATATAAGCTTCTTTGATACTGTCGCGGATAATACCGATCATCTCTTCCCTGTCGATATCCTTGATCCTTGTCAGCTCATCAACAATCTTTATCAATGAATCCATTGCGCCTCCCTTAAAAGTCGATATCAAGTTTTGCTTTGACTATCTTGTCTTTTTCAATATTCAATGTCTCACCCTCTTTTGTCTCCAGGATAAGTACATCGTTTTCATATCCCTTTATGTCTCCATATATTGTCTTATTTTCAACAACCACTTTGCAATAGCGTCCTGTGAAAAACTTAAAATCCCTCTCTTCTGTGAGTTTCGCAAGTCCCGGAGAAGATACTTCCAGCATATAACTGCCGTTGATCAGGTCTTCAGCTTCAAGCACATCGCCTGCAAAACGGTTCAAAGCGGCAAGCTGGTCCACTGTAACAGCAGCCTCTTTACCGTCGGCATATATAATGACTTTCTTCCGTTTGCCCCCCGACGAAAACACGACCTTATACAGCCTCAGCCCCTGGCTTTCCATATACGGTGTCAGCAGGTCTTCTATACGTTTTACCGTCTCCATAATGCCCCCTTAAAAAAAAGGGATGGCATAAAACCATCCCTACGCAAAAAATTATACTACTAAATATATTAAATGCAACACTTTTTTGCATTTAAAGGTTCAGGGCTCTTTACGCAGCCTTTTTAGAAACATCTCCGGTATACCCGTATCCACTTCTATCCCCTTTTCGGGAAAATGCACATAATGTGAAAAAAGGTACATGGGACCTTTTTCATAGACCCCGTATCTGCCGTCCCCGATCACAGGGAGACCCAGCTCCGCGAGCTGTACACGTATCTGATGTGTCCGTCCTGTCTCAAGAAAGACTTCAAGGAGCGAACAATTGTTCCCTTTCTGCAGAAGCAGAGCTTCAGCCCGTGCTTCCTTCCCTTCATCTCCGGCGGCCATGCCTGTCTCAGTTCTTATGAGCCTGCTCCGCATGGAAAATGTCTTTGTATCAGGGGCTCCTTGAACCAGGACATAATACCGTTTATCCACATCGCCTTCTCGCACCAGGGCGGTAAATTCCCGCAGAGCTTTCCTGTTTTTCCCAAAGACCACGAGCCCCCCTGTGCGTCTGTCTATGCGGTTCACCGGCGATAGCAGACTGTTTCCCCTGCTGCCCCGGAGGAGTTCTGTAAGCCCCACCGGATGGCGGCTTCCCTTGTGGACAGCCATGCCGTGTTCCTTGTTCACGATGATGATATCGTCATCTTCATACACGATGGAGATATCCTTCTCCAGGGAGATATCAGCCTCTGTTTCCCGGACCTGAAGTTCCGCGCCGCCAGCAGAGACCG
>CAZGIO010000016.1:14155-16950 GCA_964525975.1 uncultured bacterium | reverse complement strand
AACATGAAAAAAATAACCCTGGAAAAGATGGCAGGCACAATGAGGAACAGAGAGAACAGTATAGAACTTACTGATGATATCATAAGAAAAGCGGCAGATTCGCTCCACAGGATGCTGCAGAGATAAAAGGCAGACCGGAATGCTTCTACTTAATACCGAAAAACTGCAGTTTGATAAAGTGCTGGATATAGTCAAATCAGCTATGATCACAGAGCGTGCCCGTGAGATCGCAGATGAGACAGAAGTTTCCGCGGATCTGAACGAAGTAAATTGCCGGCTGGGTCTGCTGCAGGACCTTTCAGACGCGTATCTTGACGGGGATGAAATGCGTCTTGACCGTCTCTATGATGTGACGGAGACCATCGAGGCTATCAGAAAACAGATATTTTACCATCATCCCGCGGATTACAAGCATATACAATATATACTTGAAGAGTCTGAACGGCTTAAAAGATTCCTTGAAAAAAGAGAAAAGAAAAATCTGTCTGATTTTGCAGGGACCCTGCACGTCTGTAAAGAGACCGCGGGCTATATAGACGCCCGTGTGGATGACGAGGGGAATATCAGGGAAAACGGTTCGAAAAAGTTGTCTGAGCTGTGCAGGAGGGAAACAGCGCTCATAAAAAAGATGGAAAGCACACTGGGCGGCATGATCAGGAAATACTCAGACTCCGGACTGCTTCAGGAAGATTTTTATACTACAAGAAATGACCGTTTCGTCATTCCCGTAAAATCCTCTTCTGTTAAAAAGATCAACGGAATCGTCCAGGGTGGGAGCGGCAGCGGAAACACCATGTTTGTTGAACCCATGCCTGTGGTGGAACTGAATAATGAACTCATCTCAGTGAGATACGGCATAGAAGAGGAAAAAAAACGCATCCTATCAGATATGGGGAGGAAGATAGCTTCCGATGCGGTGAGGATACAGGAGACGGCGGAGACCCTGTATAGACTGGATTGCCTGCTTTCACAGGTCAAGTTCGGCCTGGACACCGGCTCTTTCGTGCCCAGGGTCAACAAAGAGGGCGTCATATCCATCCAGAGAGGCCGGCATCCGCTACTTGACACCAGGGAAGTGGTGCCAATCGATGTGTGGATCAAAGACGGCAAACGGGGCGTGGTGATAACAGGTCCCAACGCCGGGGGTAAAAGCGTGACGCTTAAGACAATGGGTCTTTTTACCATGATGACGATGTACGGGATGATGATACCTGCTGAACCATGGTCTGAGATATCGCTCTTTGATAATATTTTCGTGGATATCGGAGACTTTCAGAGCATAGAGATGAACCTGTCGACTTTTTCGGGACATATCGTAAACCTGAAGAGGTTCTCAGACGATGTTGACAGCAGTACGCTTATCCTCCTGGATGAAGTGGGAGTGGGCACAGACCCCGAGGAAGGGGCGTCACTGGCTATGTCTCTCCTTGAACATTTCCTGGACCGGGGGGCTGTCGTGGCGGTGACGACCCATTATAACGCATTGAAAAGACATGCCATGAACGATGACAGGCTGGAAAATGCCTCCTGTCTCTTTGATTATGAGAAGATAGAACCCCTTTATAAGATCAAAGTGGGTATACCGGGATCCAGCAACGGGCTTCTTGTGGCTACAAGGCTTGGGATGCCTGGAAAGATAGTGGATAAGGCCAGACAGCTTATGGACAAGGAAAATCTTCAGCTCGAAGAGACCATAACACGACTGGAAAAGGAACTCACTGAGACAGAAAAACTGAAGTCGCATCTGGAAATTGAAAACAGACAGCTTCAGAAGAAGATGTCTTTCTACGAGGGAGAAATAAAGAAGATAACAAAAAAACGGGAGAGGAAAAAGATGGAATCCCTGGGAGATTTTGAAAGGGAGTTCCATGACATACGTGAAGAGCTTAACAGTATCGTGAACAAGGCCAGGAACAATGAGATAACAGAAAAAGAGCTGCGGTCGAAGCAGAAAAAAGTCCGGACGGCTTTGGACAAGGTTAGGAAAGAGCGGGACCGTGTTGAAAAAAAGCAGGAGCGGATCCGGGATGTAAAAGAAGGAGATACCGTTTTTCTTGAACGGTACGGAGTAAAGGGAAAAGTGACTGATTACGACCAGCGGAAGAAGATATATTCCATCGACTGCGGAGGCATCTCATTGAAGATACCTGAAAAGGAGATGGTGGGAAGAAAGACAAAATCACCTGAAAGAAAAAAAAGCACGGGATATTACGCCGTGGAGACAAGAAATACATTCATAGGGACCGAACTGGTGCTTGTGGGTATGGAGACACTGGATGCCGAGGAGAAACTGAAGGATTTTTTCTCCTATGCGCTGCTTAAGGGTTATGATGAAGTGAGGATCATACACGGCAGCGGGACAGGCAGGTTAAGGTCAGCTGTGCATGATTATCTGCGGAAGCAGAAAAACGTCAGGGAGTTTCATCTGGAATCAGGGCGCGGCGCAGTGACTGTGGTGAGACTCTAAAAAAACTCTTCAAAACACAATAATCATTGACAAAAACTCATAAATATATTATACCATCAACTGTGTTTGGGTTTATTATTTTAGGCAAAATGGATAGTAACCTGTAAAATAATAAATATTATCAGTTTTGCCATGAGGATTATTTCATAATAATTGGGGGAGAGCCGCGTTTTGTTTAGAGGGAATATGACGCGGCTGATTAAAACAGGAGGTTGATTTTTATGGTGAGTGGAGTCATATTCATCGCCGCTCCGGTCAGCGCACTTATCGCGCTGGTTTTCGCCGTCATATTTTTCCCAGATCCGCTCGCCCGACAATCCATCCTCGC
>CAZGIO010000016.1:5030-14145 GCA_964525975.1 uncultured bacterium | reverse complement strand
AGGCGGAAACCGGTACGGCAAGGATGACGGAGATCGCGGAACATGTAAGACAGGGAGCTAAAGCTTATCTGGCTCAGCAGTATAAAGTCGTAGCGATATTTTTCGCGTTTGCTTTTGTATTCTTTGCTTTTCTGGCTTTTGTACTGAAAGTCCAGTCACCCTGGGTGCCTTTCGCATTTATAACAGGAGGTTTTTTCTCAGGTCTGGCGGGATACATAGGGATGAATACTGCGACACTGGCTTCTGTGAGGACCACCAATGCCGCAAGGACTTCACTCAATGACGCGCTGAAGATATCGTTCAGAAGCGGCGCCGTTATGGGACTCACCGTAGTGGGACTTGGACTCCTGGACATATCCATATGGTTTTCTGTATTGTATTACGGCGTGGGGCTTGACCTCACACATGTCACCACTATCATGCTCAGCTTTGGTATCGGCGCTTCATCACAGGCTCTTTTTGCACGTGTAGGCGGCGGTATTTTCACAAAAGCAGCTGATGTTGGTGCCGATCTTGTGGGAAAAGTCGAAGCGGGAATACCAGAGGACGATCCCAGAAACCCCGCTGCAATAGCGGATAATGTAGGTGACAATGTAGGGGACGTGGCCGGCATGGGCGCAGACCTGTATGAGTCATACTGCGGTTCGATACTTGCCGCCGCGGCGCTGGGCGTGGGAGCAAAACTGGGCTTCAACGGAGCAGTGCTTCCCATGATCATCGCAGCTGTGGGCATACTGCTTTCCATACTGGGAATATTTGCGGTGAAGACAAAAGAAGGCGCGGATCAGAATGAACTGCTGGCATCGCTCAACAGAGGGATCTATCTCAGTTCCGCTCTCATCATAGTGGCCTCCTATTTCATCGTTAAGATAATGATGCCGGGCAACTTCGGCATATTCTGGGCTATTATCATCGGATTGATCGTAGGTATTGTCATAGGCAAAGCCACGGAATATTTCACTTCGTATGCGTATTCACCCACAAAAAAGATAGCAAAACACGCAAAGACAGGAGCTGCAACAGTTATTATCAGTGGAATCGGATGCGGTATGTTCTCAACAATCGTGCCTGTACTTTCTGTGGCTGTGGGTATCATCGGAAGTTACGCATGCTCAGGGGGATTTACCGATCCCGCCAGAGGGTTGTATGGTATAGCAGTGGCGGCTGTGGGAATGCTGTCCACACTGGGAATAACACTGGCTACAGACGCTTACGGACCTATTGCGGATAACGCAGGGGGAAATGCAGAGATGAGCGAACTGCCGGAGGAAGTGAGACAGCGCACAGATGCTCTGGATTCACTGGGCAATACCACTGCCGCAACAGGCAAAGGTTTCGCCATAGGAAGCGCGGCTCTGACTGCAATGGCTCTCATCGCGGCGTATGTTGAAGAAATACGCGCAGCCTGGCAGCATCTGTTCGTGCTGGGCAAAGGGGCTGAGACATTCGTTGTACACGGGAAGACAGTGGCTTTCTCCCAGGCGACAATGGCCGATTTTATGGCATATTATGATGTGACCCTTTCCAATCCAATGGTCATCGTCGGCCTTTTCCTGGGCGCCATGCTGGCATTTGCATTCAGCGGGATGACAATGAATGCCGTTGGGCGTTCCGCGGGCAAGATGGTGGATGAAGTAAGGCGGCAGTTTAAAGAGATGCCGGGTATATTGGAGGGTAAAGACGACCCCGATTACAAGTCCTGCGTCACCATAAGCACAAAAGCCGCGCAGCACGAGATGATAGCTCCATCTCTTATAGCCATACTGGTACCTATCATCGTGGGGCTGGTATTCGGAGTGGCGGGAGTCATGGGACTGCTCTGCGGAACACTTACCGCTGGCTTTGTCCTGGCTGTATTCATGTCCAACTCAGGAGGCGCTTGGGATAACGCAAAAAAATATATCGAGACCGGTGAATCAGGAGGAAAAGGCAGTGACGCACATAAGGCATCTGTCATCGGCGATACAGTGGGGGATCCCTTTAAGGATACATCGGGACCCAGCCTTAACATATTGATCAAACTAATGAGCATGGTCTCCGTGGTCGTCGCGGGGCTGGTAGTGGCTTATCATATATTCTGATTGAAAAGGGGGAGGCTTCTCTCTCCCCCTTTTTCTGTTGCGTCTGTATATATTTCACATATACTCTTTTTATGAGAAAAAAAATAGTGATAAGTACTGCGCTTCTGGTCAGAATCACGGCTATTGCCCATGGTGAAAAAGAGATTATCAAAGGCAGAGTCTCAGATAGCAGGTCCGATGATCGTAGCACTGAAATAGGTGATTATACAGTCAGAAGGATGGTAATGCTCGTGGATACTCATAAAAACTTCACGGCTGTCGTAAGGGTAGACTATTCTCCCGAAAGAGAAAAGGGACTGGTGCCGGTAAAAGGGGATGCTGTCCTTTTCAGACAGGGTGAAGAAGGGCATTATGAGTTTTATGGTTTTGACAGGACTTTTCCATTAGCGCTGCTATTTGTGCTGTTTGCGGCAATCGCCGTGGTGGTTGGGCGGTGGAAAGGCGTCAGGTCTCTGGCGGCGCTGGGCCTTACACTTTTCGCGCTGCTTAAGATATATATACCCATGATCATACAGGGGCATAATATTATTATTATCACGATCCTTTTTCTTGTTGCAGTCTCTCTTGCCACACTGCTTCTCCTCAATGGTTTTTCAGTAAAGAGCTTGGCGGCACTTGGAGGTATATGGTCAGGACTGATGATCACAGGAATACTGGCTTTTATGATCATGGGTACGGGGCATCTTACCGGGATGGAGATGAATCAGATGCAGATGTTGAGTTTTCTGCCTTCAGCCTCGGGAATAGGATTGAAACAGCTGCTGTTCGCAGGTATTGCTATCGGCGCCCTGGGCGCTGTCATGGATGTGGCCATAGAACTTGCGGCATCCATGGCCGAGATCAAAAAAGCAGATAAAAATATATCCTTTTCCGAACATGTGAAAGCCGGCATGCGGGTGGGACGTGACATAACCGGCACCATGACTAATACGCTGATACTGGCATATGCCGGCACTTCTCTGCCTCTGCTCATCATATTCACAGGCTACGGCATAAGCGGAACTGCCGTCATAAGCGCCGAGACTGTGGCAGTGGAGATCATGAGGGGGTTTGCAGGAAGCGCGGGGCTTATTGCGGCAATACCTGCCACTGTGTTGTTTTCAGCATGGCTGAACCGTGGGAAAACAGTGTAAAAAGAATATTCTTGCAAAGAAAAGCCCCTTTGATATAATCGAAATTCGAAGGAGAGATGATGAAAAAAATTACCGTTATGATCGTTCCTCCAGGGAGCTCGAACATCATCAAGTTTCAGCTGAACAGGATACTATTTTATGCCATGGTGGCTCTTCTGCTTTTTGTTATAGGCTACACTGTCTGGATGGTGGATAATTTCAGTACTTATATGTATGAGAAAAAGAAAAACAAGACCCTTGCGGCACGTTATGAGATGCTGGTGAGGGAGCGCGAAGAGGATAAGAGGAAACTTGAAGAAATCAGAAAAGACCTTGCTGAGATGGAGGGCGTCCTGGTAAAAATATCTGATCTTGTGGGTGTGGACATGACAGTCGATATGCCCAGAGATGAGTTTGATGACTCAGAATATGAGACAAAATGGATAGGGGATAAACTGAGGGAGTACAACTACATCACCCGTGACAGTTTCCTGCTCCTTGCAACACCGCAGTTCATACCAGTGGGAGGATGGATATCATCACGGTTCGATAAGCGTTATTCTCCCTTCTCAGATGATTACGCCTTCCATTACGGAGTGGATATCGTGGCACCTGTGAGCCGGAAGATACGCGCGGCTTCAGACGGAAGGGTGATCAATATAAAAGATGACCCCATACTGGGAAAAGTGCTCTATGTATATAACCGCTGGGGATTCGTGACAGTATACGGGCACAACGATAAAATTTATAAAAACATAGGAGATGCGGTTACCCTCGGGGAAGAGATAGCGGAAGTGGGAAATACAGGAAAATCCACAGGGCCTCATCTGCATTTCCAGATAGAACTGGGCAATATTCCCGTTGATCCGGAATATTCAGGCATGAGAGTGGCGAATAAGACATTGTTGAGATAAAATCGAAGGACAGGTGAAAAATATGGCTGAAAAAAGTTTAGAGATGAATACCATCCTGGGTGAGAACTCACACTATGAAGGAAACATGAATGTAAAAGGCAGTCTTCGAATAGAAGGCGAGTTTGTGGGAGAGATATCAGCTGATTCGCTGGTAATCGGAAAAAAAGCCAAAGTCGAGGCCAATATAAAATCTCCATCGGTCATGGTGGGAGGATATGTGAAAGGCAATATATCTGAAAACAAACATCTGACTATACAGTCCACTGGAAGAGTAGTGGGAGATGTGAACACCGACAGGCTGTCTGTGGAAGAAGGCGCCGTCCTCCACGGTAAATGCCTCATGGGCGGCAAGTAGATGCGGGACAGCCTGAAATATTTCGGCCTGTTTTCCCACGTGGGGTTTGTCGTGGTGATATCCATCCTGGTATTTGTCTGGCTGGGTGTCTGGGCCGACGGAAAAGTCTCCGGTTCAAAAGGGGCTTTCACCGTTGCAGGAATTTTCGTGGGGCTGTTCGCCGCAGGGTATAATTCCTACAGGATATTTCAGAAGTTCCTTGATGAGACGAAAAAAGATGATAAAAAACGTCAGTAAAAAAAGAAAAAAACACTTGAAAAGAGAGTCTTCAATCGTTAATATTTTAACGAAAGGAATATGATGCTTAATTATCCCGCATTAAAACTCCTGCTTGGGAAAGTACTGATATTCATATCGCTGATAATTGTCACCATATTATATATTGCAGCGGGAAAGCCTGTGGCTTTGGGATTTTCATCGGGCGTCATCGCCATGATAATAAACTGGAGGCTCCTTGCATATCAGAACGAAAAAGTCGTGAAAGAGAGAAAAGGCGGGGGATATGTCTACTTTTTTGTCTTCCTTCGTTACGCGGTCATTGCGGCGGTGATGGCCGGAGCGTTTATTGCCAGGGGAATCAGTGGTTTCAGCGCTGTGGCAGGTGTCCTTTTTTCACAGTTTTATATATTTATTTTTGCTTTAATACTGACAAACAAAGAAAGGGGAAAGACAGATGGGTGAGGTCGGCACGATCCAAACCGCAGCTTTTGATCTGGGATCTCTGCATATCGTATTTAATCCGCGCACTATCATGATGACCTGGATTGTATTTGCAGCGATGCTGATTTTCTTTATATGGCTGTCGAGAAACCTGAAAAAGGTCCCCGGACGGCGACAGGCGCTGGCTGAAGTGATCATTGAGATGTTTGACAATCTTGTAAAGGACACTGTGGGCAGTGATCACCGCAGGTATTTTCCTCTGATCATGACTATTTTTCTTTTTGTCCTTTTTTCAAACTGGATCGGCGTTGTTCCCGGGCTGGAAGAGCCCACTAAGGACCTTAACACGCCAATGGCACTGGCCCTGATCGTATTTATAGTCACTAATTTCTCCGGTGTGAAGTACAAGGGTATAATAAATTATATTAAAGGATTTTTTGAACCTATCGCGTTTCTGTTTCCCATAAACGTGGTTGGTGAGCTTGGTAAGTTTGTCTCTCTGTTTTTCCGTCTTTTTGGAAACATATTCGGCGGATCGGTCATAATATGGGTGGCATATACCATGCTCATGAAAAGCTGGTGGACGTCATGGATCATGATTTTCCTGGGGCCTGCGCTTTACGGTTTTTTCGGGATATTTGTGGGACTTATACAGGCATTTGTGTTTATGATGCTTTCCATGACATATATTTCCATAGCAAAGAATTGAACAGGAGATTGATTTATGCTTGAGTGGACTGAAATACTGACATTGATAAGTGCCGGTGTGGCCATGGGATTCGGCGCGATCGGGTCCGGCATCGGAGAAGGGTTCGCGGCGGGAAAAGCTGTTGAAGCCTCTTCGCGGCAGCCCGGAGTGTCTGACAAGATCATGCGGAGTATGCTTATTGGGCAGGCAGTGTCCGAGTCCACAGGCATATATTCCCTCGTGGTTGCGCTGCTGCTGCTTTTTGCGGCTCCGGAAGCACAGGGTATTGTCAAGGCTGCGGCGCTTCTCGGTGCAGGAGTCTGTATGGGGCTTGGAGCCATAGGACCCGGCCTCGGCGAAGGATACGCCGCGGGAAAAGGCGTGGAAGGCGTGGGGAGAAGTCCACATGAGGAAAGCACTGTGATGCGCGTGATGCTCATCGGACAGGCTGTCTCTGAATCCACCGGCATCTATTCCCTGGTTGTTGCATTGTTACTGATATTTGTAGTATAGAACGAAAGGAGATCCCATATGGCTAATATGGAGACTATTGTAAATGAAGCTGTCATCAACGGAAAACAGATCGTACAGGCTGCCGCTATGCTCGGAGCAGGTATCGCCATGGGTTTCGGCGCCATAGGGCCCGGCATCGGTGAGGGTTTCGCCGCTGGAAAAGCTTGTGAAGGCGTTTCAAAAAGACCTGATGAAAACGGATTGATAACAAGGACAATGCTCGTGGGACAGGCTGTCTCTGAATCAACCGGTATATATTCACTGGTTGTGGCGCTTCTTCTTATTTTTGTCGTAGGCAAATAAACGGAGGTCGGTATGAATGTCAACTGGACTGTAATATTTCAGGCCATAGGCTTTCTCATACTCCTCTTTTTTATGCGGAAGCTGGTCTATTCTGCGGTCCTGGAGATGCTTGACAAGCGTCGTGAGGATATCGAGGGAAATATCAGATCCTCCGAAGAGATGCGGAACGAAAGCCGTGAACTGAAACAGCAGTATGAGGATATGATGAAGGATGCCTATGAAGAGGGTGACCGGATAAGAAAAGAGATCACAGAATCCGCTCATAAGGAAAAAGAGAGGATCATACTTGAAGCCAAGGCTGAATCTGTAAGGCTCAGGGAAAAGATGGAGTCTGAGATCGCCCTTGAAGTAAGCAAAGCCAAGTCAGACCTGAGATCAGACATCGCGGGACTTGCCGTGCAGCTTTCCGAGAAGATCCTGGAAAAAGAGGTGGACGCGAAAGCCCACGATAAGATGATAAAGACATTCCTGGAAGAGATGGGTGATTCAGTTGAAGAATAACCCTGTGGTGAATAAATATGCCATGGCGCTGTTTAACATCGCGTTCGACAGCGGGATCACCATAGAAGTCCTCACCGGGATGTTGAAGATCAGGACTGCCATGGAAGAAAACCCGTCGTTCATGGGTTTTATCCTGAATCCCGAGACCGATGATAAGCGCAAGGAAGAGATCATCAATAAAGTCCTCGGCGGGACGGATAAAAACGGCCTTGTGATGGATTTTTTCAGGATGACTGCAAAAAAAGGACGGCTGGAGCTGTTCAGTGAGATGGCAGGGGCTTACCATGAACTGGTGAAGTCATCTGAAGGGGAAGTGAACATCATGGTCCATACACCCTTTGAACTCACTGAGGCGCAGAAAAAAAACATATCTCAAAGAGTAAAAACAGTGAAGGGGCTTGGAAAAGTCTCGATCTCACAGCAGATAAGAAAAGATCTCATCGGAGGCGTACGTCTTGAGATCATGGGTAAGATCTATGACGGAAGCATAGCGGGATCATTGTCAAAGATTGAAAACAGGCTGAAGGGTGAGTGATGGGTATGAAGATAAACGCTGAAGAGTTGAAGGAAATACTTCAAAAGGAGCTTGAAGGCTACAAAAAAGAGATGGATATTTCAGAAGTGGGTACTGTCATAGAAGTTGGTGACGGTATCGCAAGAGTCTACGGGATACAGGATGCCATGTCCAACGAGCTGGTGGAATTTGAAAGCGGAGTCATGGGCATCGTGCTGAACCTCGAAGAAAACAGTGCAGGAGTCGTTGTCTTCGGAGATACACGTATGATCAAAGAGGGCGACAGCGTAAAGACCACAGGCAAGATCATGAGCACTAAAGTCGGAAACAACCTGCTGGGAAGGATCGTGGACCCACTTGCAAACCCTCTGGACGGAAAAGGCGATATCAAGGAAGACGCTTATTATCCCGTTGAAAAAATTGCTCCGGGTATTGTAAAACGGCAGCCTGTAAAGGAACCGCTCCTTACAGGTATAAAAGCCATCGATTCCATGATACCCATCGGAAAAGGACAGAGAGAACTTATCGTAGGTGACAGGCAGACAGGTAAGACGGCCATCGCTGTTGATACCATCATAAATCAAAAGGGAAAAGACGTCATCTGCATATACGTGGCCATAGGACAGAAACGTTCCACAGTGGCACGTACTATTGACACACTGGAAAAATACGGAGCAATGGATTATACGATCCTGGTGGCTGCAACAGCAAGCGATCCCGCGCCGCTGCAGTACATCGCCCCCTATTCCGGGTGCGCCATGGGTGAATATTTCATGGACAACGGAAAAGACGTGCTCATCATATATGACGACCTCACAAAACAGGCCGCCTCATACAGAGAGATGTCTTTGTTGCTGAGAAGACCCCCGGGACGGGAAGCGTTCCCAGGCGATGTCTTCTATCTCCATTCGAGACTCCTTGAAAGAGCCGCTAAACTCTCTGAAAAAGAGGGGGGAGGCTCTCTTACAGCGTTGCCTATAATAGAGACTCAGGCGGGAGATATATCAGCTTATATCCCCACAAACGTGATCTCCATAACAGACGGACAGATATTCCTGTCCACAGACCTGTTCCATTCAGGGGTAAGACCGGCTATCAATGTGGGCACATCTGTCTCTCGAGTAGGCGGAAACGCCCAGTTCAAAGCCATGAAACAGGTGGCAGGTACATTGAGACTCGATATGGCCCAGTTCCGTGAACTTGAAGCGTTTACACAGTTCGGTTCTGAAGTGGACGAGGCGACTCAACAACAGCTTACAAGAGGAGCAAGGCTTGTTGAGATCCTGAAACAGGGGCAGTATGTACCTATGCAGGTCTCGGAACAGATACTTCATATCTTTGCCGGCACAGAAGGATATCTTGACGATGTCCCCGCCGCGCAGATCAGAGAGTTTCTGGATAAAACAGTGGAAAGCTTTAAAAACGATTATACAGATGTCCTTGATGAGCTTGAAAACGAGAAGAAGATCAGTGA
>CAZGIO010000016.1:0-5020 GCA_964525975.1 uncultured bacterium | reverse complement strand
GTTGATGGGTCATGTTTACCATTGTATGCATCTGTTATTGTAGAGAAAAGTTCTTTCTGATGAACTTGAAAAAGAGAAGAAGATCAGTGATGATCTGAGAGAAAGACTGATAAAATCCATGGACAGCATCAAGGATAAATTTGTTATACATAAAGATGAATAGGTGAAAGAGTATGGCTAATCTCAAAAATATACGCAGAAGGATCTCCAGTGTACAAAGCACAAAGAAGATCACTAAAGCCATGAACATGGTCGCTGCAGCTAAATTGAGAAAGACAGAAGCACGGCTTCTTTCTTTACGTCCCTATGCTGATACACTGATATCCATGGTGGAACATATCGGATATCATACGGATACTGAACATCCCTATTTCCGTCAGAGGGAAGGATCCCGGAAACTGTTTGTGTTTGTCTCAGGTGATAAAGGTCTGTGCGGCTCTTTCAACAGTAATG
This sequence comes from uncultured bacterium, assembly GCA_964525975.1. GTDB lineage: Bacteria > Macinerneyibacteriota > Macinerneyibacteria > Macinerneyibacteriales > DSCS01 > CAZJQC01. Next base: position 4,567 of record CAZGIO010000016.1, on the reverse strand, counting down.
TGGCCAGGAAAGCCAGAGACCTTGTGGCGGAAAACAGAGGCTCCTATGTGGTCGGCGTGGGTAAGAAGATCAAAGAGTCCTTTAAACGGATGGGTATAAAGGCGGATAAGACCTGGGAGGATATTTTTTCTCCCCTTGAATATTCCGCCGCGAAGGATATATCAGATTATATATCAGCCATGTATCTTGAACATAAAGACATAACAAATGTCATCTTTGTGTTCAACAGGTTCAAGAACTCAATAGTATCATACCTGGATCAGGAAGTCTTTCTTCCCAGGATAAGAGAGTTTGAGGAACCCAGGAAGATCATTGTGGCTGAACCCTCCCATACGGCCATGGTGGAAGCTGCGATGTCCGAATATCTTGAAGGAGAAGTCTTCAGGATACTCCTTGAGTCATCAGCCAGTGAGTTCGGCGCAAGGATGAGCGCCATGGAAGCGGCTACGGACAATGCGGAAGATATGATAAACGAGTTGGTAATGAAGGCTAATAGAGAACGTCAGGCGATCATCACTACTGAACTGACCGAGATCGTCAACGGAGCAAATTCAATATAATTGGAGGAGAGAAATGAATAAAGGAAGTACCTTCAGAATAATCGGACCTGTTATTGATGTGGTTTTCCCTCCGGGAAAACTGCCGGCTATCAATAATGCGCTGAAACTGCAGAATGGTGATGATACTATTATACTTGAAGTTGCGCAGCATCTCGGAGACAATATAGTGAGGACCATCGCCATGTCGTCCACAGACGGCGTGCAGCGCGGTCAGGAAGTCGTGGATACAGGCAGCCCCATTTCAGTACCTGTGGGTAAGGAGATACTGGGCAGGATCGTGAATGTCACAGGGGACCCGGTTGACCAGAAGGGTGAAGTGGCCACAAAAGAAAGATGGCCCATACACAGGCCTGCGCCTACACTGGAAGAACAGAACACGTCCTATGAGATCCTGGAAACGGGAATAAAGGTCGTCGACCTCCTCGCTCCCTATCTCAAAGGCGGAAAAGTGGGACTCTTCGGCGGCGCCGGCGTTGGCAAGACTGTCCTTATACAGGAACTTATCAGAAACATAGCCACTGAGCATGGAGGATATTCGGTCTTTTCAGGTGTTGGCGAAAGGACACGTGAAGGTAACGACCTTTGGCTTGAGATGAAAGACTCAGGTGTGCTGGAAAAGACAGCGCTTATATACGGACAGATGAACGAACCTCCCGGAGCCAGACTGAGGGTCGGCCTTACAGGACTTACTGTGGCTGAGTATTTCAGAGACGTGGAACGTCAGGATGTGCTTCTGTTCATAGATAATATATTCAGGTTCACCCAGGCGGGATCCGAAGTGTCGGCTCTTCTGGGAAGGATGCCTTCAGCAGTGGGTTACCAGCCCACGCTGGCAACTGAGATGGGCGCGCTGCAGGAGCGTATAACATCAAACAACAAAGGTTCCATCACATCTGTACAGGCTATATATGTGCCGGCGGATGACTATACTGACCCCGCACCGGCCAATACATTCACACATCTTGACGCAACGACTAACCTTTCAAGGAAGATCGTAGAACTGGGTATTTATCCCGCGGTGGATCCCCTTGCTTCGACTTCGAGGATCTTGTCTGCTGAGATCGTTGGCGAAGAACATTATAACGTGGCCAGAGAAGTCCAGAGAATACTCCAGAGATACAACGAGCTTCAGGATATTATCGCCATACTGGGTATGGAAGAACTCAGTGATGAAGATAAAGTGACTGTGGCAAGGGCGAGAAAACTGCAGAAATTCCTTTCACAGCCGTTCTTTGTCGCTGAAGAATTTACAGGAATGCCCGGTAAATACGTGCCCCTGGAAGACACGGTAAAAGGTTTCAAAGAGATCATAGAGGGAAAACATGACGCACTCCCCGAGCAGGCATTCATATATGTGGGGACCATAGAGGAAGCTGTGGAAAAAGCTGAAAAGCTGCGCGGCAAAAAAGGTGAGTAATAGATGGCTGAGATGAAAATAGAGATGGTGCTTCCCGAAGGAGTGCTTCTGGAAGGAAGCATCTCGAAAGCGGTGCTTCCAGGCGCGGCAGGGGAGTTCGCTGTGATGCCCGGACACATTTCCATGGTGACACCGCTGCAGTGCGGTGCCGTGGAGATCCAGATGCGCGATAACAGCACAGAGCTGTATGCAACATCAGGAGGAATGTGTGAAGTCCACCCGGATAAACTGATACTGGCGCTGAGGACAGCTGAAAAAGCCGACGAGATCGACGTCAGCAGAGCTGAAAACGCAAAAGGACGCGCTGAAAAAAGACTGCGGTCACAGAGTGAGGATATTGATATGAGAAGGGCTGAAGCGGCTCTGAAACGCGCGGTAAACCGTATAAATGTTTCAGGAAACCGGCGCTGAGCCTGCGACTGATATCACCTTGATTGGTGACATAGAGCTGGAACAACCGGCTCGAGGGTTTAGATTCAATACCGATTCCCTCCTTCTGTGCCTGGATCTGCCGGTAACAGGGGGAGGGTATTTTGAGATAGGGACAGGCACGGGTATTTGTTCCATCCTCCATGCAGATAGAGACAAAAATGGTTGTTTTACCGCCATCGAGATCCAAAAAGATTATTACCAGCTCGCATGCAAAAACCGCGACGCAAACAATATGGACAACATTAGACTGATAAATGAAGATGTGCGCATCTATTCCCGTGATTGCGGAGAAAAATACGATATCATCTTTTCAAATCCCCCTTACCGAAAATGGGGGACAGGGAGAAAATCTCATGATATGGGGAGAAACATATCCATATATGATATATATCTTGCTCCCGGGGAACTTTTCAGTTCGGGAGACAGACTGATGAAGGAATCGGGGGCCATGTTTGTTGTGATCCCTGAAGAAAACATGGGTAATTACATAAAGGCTGCAGGGGAATACGGACTCTATCCAAAAGAGGTCAAATCATATATGAACAGGGGAAATCACAGACCCTGTGTTATATCTTTTACAAGAAAAAAGATGAAAACTGACATGAAAACCGTGTCATATGAAGAGTGGAACGACGGTGTTGACCGGCTCTTTTCCAAGCGGAGGTAGATATGGAAAAAAAGTGTGATCTGCTGATCACCAGATGCAGTGAAGTGGTCATGGGACATAACGGCCCTGCCAGGGGAAAAAGCGCAGGGGCATACGATACTTTGAAAGATTGCGACATCGCAGTTAAAGAGGGAATAATAGTTGACGTCGGACCTGAACTGCCCTATACGGCTTCAGAGACAATAAGCGGACGTGGCATGACAGCTATGGCCGGTTTTGTGGATTCACATACACATCTCATATACGGGGGCGACAGGTCGGAAGAGTTTATCATGCGTCTACAGGGCGCTGATTACGAGGCCATAGCGGCAGCCGGCGGAGGCATCAAAAAAACAGTCTCACATACCAGAAGCAGGAGCGAAGAGGCGCTTTTCCTTGACGCTGAAGTGAGGCTCAGGCAGCTTATGTCATACGGGACCACCACAGTCGAAGTAAAAAGCGGTTACGGACTGGATACAGATACTGAGATCAAGATGCTCCGGGCGGCTAAACGGCTAAATGAAAGATATCCCGGGACAGTTGTCTCGACCTTCATGGGACCACATGAAATACCAGACGGATACAGTGAAGAAAAATATATGGACCTTGTATGTGAAGAGATGCTGCCCATGGTGAAGGAAGAGGGGCTGGCGGAGTTTGCCGATATATTTACGGAAAAAGGCGTTTTTTCACTTGAACAGACACAGAAATATTTTGACAAAGCTTCACATCTGGGGTTTAAACTTAAAATCCATGCCGATGAACTGCACCCCCTTGGGGGGACACAGCTGGCAGTGAGAAACGGGGCAGTCAGCGCAGACCATCTGATGCGCGTGACAGAAGAAGGGATCGAGGCTCTTGCGGGCAGCGATACTGTGGCCACTTTTCTTCCCGGGACATCCTTTTTTCTCATGTCACCTGTTTATGCTCCCGCAAGGAAGATAATAGAGAGCGGCGCTGTGACGGCGCTGGCTTCAGATTATAATCCAGGAAGCAACCACGGGTTCAATATGCAGTTTGTCATGAACCTGGCGGCCATGTATCTGAAGATGACCGTCGGTGAAGTGATAAACGGCGTGGGGTACAATGCAGCCATGGCGCTTGGACGTGATGACAGAGGAGTCATAGCTAAAAAGATGAAAGCTGATATCGTCCTTCTGGATATGCCTGACCATAAACATATCTTTTATACTTATGCTCAAAACAATGTGAGAAAGGTCATAAAAAACGGAAAGCTTGTGATCTCAAATGAAAGTAATTTCTCTAAGATGCAGGAAATGCGCGGCTGATCTCAAAGGGCTGGACAAAGACCTGGTGTTGAGCTGCCCGGGCTGCGGGTCTTTATGGTATACGGGGATGAATGGACTTGAAGAGGTCAAAGGTTTTACACCTTCGGACGTCGAAGGCTGTCCCGACCTCTATCTTCCCTATTATCTCGTACGGTTCAGAGACAATGACAATGGCATCGGGGTTTCTGAAACAGCTTATAACCCAGGGCGACTGGGGAGAACT
>CAZGIO010000015.1:12549-17611 GCA_964525975.1 uncultured bacterium | reverse complement strand
CCGTTTTTGGCTCCGAATATATAGGGTTTCATCGTTGGTTCCCAGCGCTTTTTCTGATGACCAAAATGCACGCCGGCTTCAAGCAACTGTTTCATGGTTACCACTGCCATAATTCCTCCTTGGGTTTCCTCCATCCCCAACATCTCCTTCTATGAGACACCATGATACGGGGATGTGCGATTTTAGGCCGAGATCAGCGTTTCGAGAACTGGAAACGGGCTCTTGCGCCTTTCTGACCGTATTTCTTTCTTTCTTTCATTCTTGGATCTCTCTTCAGGAACCCGGCTTTTTTAAGAGCGGGCCTCAAAGTCTCATCCATCTTAACCAGCGATCTGGCGACACCGTGTCTGATAGCTCCCGCCTGGCCGCTTTTACCGCCGCCGTTGACAGTCACAAAGACATCATATCTGTTTGCCATGTTCAGCAATACCAGAGGCTGCATGACTACTTCCTTGAATGCAGGAACGTTGAAATACTCATCGATGTTCTTGCTGTTAACTGTGACATTGCCTTTTCCCGCCATAACGCGGACTCTGGCCACAGCAGTCTTTCTTCGTCCTGTTCCCCAATATACATTACTCAAAACAATCCCTCCTCTCCGTTTATTTTGTCAGTTTTACGGCTTCGGGCTGTTGAGCCGCATGGGGATGATTTGTCCCAGCGTAAACCTTAAGCCTTTTCAGCATCCTGTCCTGGAGCTTGTTCTTGGGCAGCATGCCCTTCACTGCGTTGACAATGACCTGTTCAGGCTTCTTCGCCATGAGTTCATCATATCTTACAGCTTTCAATCCTCCGGGATATCCTGAATGCCTGTACATGAATTTCTGTTTCAGCTTATTACCAGTAAGCCTGACTTTTCCGGCGTTGACAACCACCACATAGTCACCTGTGTCCACTGCAGGAGTAAATATAGGTTTGTTTTTCCCTCTGAGTATCATGGCTATTCTGGAAGCCATTCTTCCCAGGGTCTCTCCTTCAGCGTCCACAAGATACCATTTACGGTCGATATCTTCGGCCTTAGGTAAAAATGATTTCATTTTGCCCTCCTTAAATATCCTCTAATTTGCTCACAAATAGTAAAGTCATAAACCTGTCTAGTCAAGTAAAAACCGCGAAATATAAGCACCTGCGGCAGGGGAACCACCCGAAAAACATTTTTGATAAAAGCTTTCAGCCCCCGGCTACAAATCTCACAAGGCTGAGACTGTCTGAATCATAGACCACGGCTTCAGGTTCAAGGGCGCGGCCGTCTTTCACGACAACACACTTTATACTTTTCTCCAGCCCTATCTCTTCAAGAAGACGGGCTACGGAGACTCCCTGACCGGGATCATATACAATCTCATCAGTGCCTTGAAAATACATTCTCATTCCGGCGAAAATCTTGATCTTCATTTTCCTCCATTGGGGCTTAGTGGGGTTTGATTTTACATTATAACGTTTTTCAGTCAAGCAAAAACAGTTAAAAAAAAGGGGGAGCTCATGCTCCCCCTCTCCTTGAGACCTCTATATACTCAGAGATACTTTTTTACCACCTCAAGCACCTCAGGCAGGTCCATTCCTATTTTTTTCAGGTGCTCAGGTGTGGGGACTCCATTATTTGTCCATCCCCTTCTTTTATATACAGCATCGATAAGCTTCTCGTACTGGTCTTCCCTGAACTTCCTGGTGATCGCGACTTTTTCCGCAGTGCTCTTGCCCGCAGGGTCAACGCCGATCTTCTCTTTCATCTGTGTATCATAACGTTCCTGTCTTGACTCATATTCCTCTTCTGTGACAGGCCCCACTGAACGGTAAGGTATGGCATCATTGTCTCTCAAACCATTACCCATCCTGATGTTGAACACACGCTGGAAGTTATATACTCTCTCCGACTGCAGAATCAGGTCTTCCTTCGTTGCATTCTGCCCTGTTATGGCATTGAAAATATCCACATAGTTGTCCACATGTTCCGGCACTTTTGCGGGATCTTCCGATTCAGCGTTGTCAGCGGGTTCCACATCGTTCCAGGGGAGTTTACACAATCCCTGAAGGCCGAACCATGTCCTGAACATGGGATAATAATGAAGCGCTTCAGCTTTGTCTTCAAAGGTGGGTATCCTGTTCTGGACCATGTCCATAAAGATGAGCCATGCTTCATCATGCTGAGGCCCCTTTAAAGCAAGGCCGTATCCGCCCTGCATGGCAAGGGATTCTTTTGTTACATATTCTGAATACTCAAGCCCCTTGGCTTCCATACCGATATCGTTCATGAAGTCGAGGTCGCCTCCGAAATGCTCGGCAAAATAGTGCTTCATATAGCGGATGCCTTTGCCGGCTATGAGTCCGAAACCTTCGCCTTTGGCGATCTGATGCATCATCTCAAGAGCATCTTTCCAGTTTCCCCATGTGAAATCCAGGCCGCCTGTCTTCTCCTTGTCAAGGATGCCGTTTTCCCAGCATTCCATGATAAACGCCGTCATGGTGCCGAAGGAGATGGTATCGAGCCCGTATGTGTCACAATAGAAGTTTATTTCCAGTACAGCGCGGGGATCGAACACGCCCATGTTTGAACCGCACCCGCCGATGGTCTCATATTCAGGCCCGTCCACGATGACAGTGTCCCCTTTATAGGGTCCTGTCTCAAGGACAAAATCTTCCGCGACTTTCGCACAGGCCATGGTACAGCCGTACCAGCATCCGTCAGGTTTTCCATGTGACAGATACTCATTATAAAAAACATCAGATGATATACGCGGCGCATCTTTATGACTGCCGTATTTGTAGTTTAAAGTAGGCAGCAGGTCATATTCGTCCATGATCTCAGAAAGATGGGCAGTACCCACTTTTCTCATCCTGCACTGCTCGTCATCAAGGGCGATGATCTCTTTATGAAGTTTAAGCCCTGTCTTCTGAAGCTTGCCCAGATCCGCGGGATTGTTTGTGTCCACATTGGTATATGAATATTTCACTACCACGGCTTTGATCTTCTTTCCTCTGAACACAGTGCCGATGCCGCCGCGGCCCGCCTGTTTGAATCTCACCGCTTTTCTCCTCTTGTCCCAGAGAGAAAAATTCAGACAACCGATCCAGCCATGATCGGAACCACTGCCGGCGCTCACTGAAGATACATTGATCCTGTCCGCTTCGTTTTTTGCAAACATCTCGATCATCTGTTCGCCAACCAGATGTGAGTCAACAGCTTCATAAGGAGCTTCTATGATCTCAACATGGCCGTTGTCCCCGTCTATGAAGACGATGACTTCCTTGTCGGCTATCCCCTGGAGTTCAAGGGCGTCAAAACCGGCAAATTTCAGATAGGGGCCGAAATATCCGCCGACGTTTGAGTCGATGGGTATCCCTGTAAGAGGTGATATTGAAGTCACAAGTGATTTTCCCGATCCGGGATAGTTTGTGTTGCCGCCAATTGGCCCGGCAGCTATATTCACTTCGTTTTCAGGGCTGTCCCATTTTGTGTTCTCATTGACAGCATCCCACAGGAGTCTCAGGCCGAAACCTTTACCCCCTGTGAACTTCATCTTCATCTCTTCACTTACAGGTTTTTCTTTTATGACATTTTCCCCTACATTCACATACAGGGTGCGCATATTATAACCTTTTTCAACGGGTTTCAACTCATAATCAAAACTGGCCAGGACCTTGTGGCCCGATTTTAATTTATCGATATTGGTCATATTATCACTCCTCCACGATTTCCAAAGCGCCTGCGGGACATGCTTCGGCACATTTTCCGCATGCAATGCACTTGAAGGGGTTTTCATTGCCTTCCACCCACATCATGGCGTCAATGGGGCATACAGATACGCATGCAAGGCATCCCACACATTTATTCTTGTTCAACAATACGACACCGGAAGGACTGATGGTCAGAGCCTCCACCGGGCATTCATCAACACATAACCTGCACTTCTGATTACAGACCCTTATGTTGAATTTACCCTCTTTTTCATCCACCTGTATCGCAGACAATAACCTGTCTTTCTGCTTAAAAAATGTCTCCGAGCATACATCCATACAAGTTCCGCACCCCACGCATTTTTCGGGGTAAGTCTTCAAATACTTCATATGTCCACTCCCTTCAAAATATATATGTTAACTCCATTCATAGCTGTAACCTGTTGTAAAGATAATTTATATTGATTGGCTTGTCAAACCAAAACAGTGTCAACCGATATGCTATCTGAAACATATCATTCTATTTAGTTACCATGGCGGACAAATATTATTTTAAAACCGTTTTAAAACAAAATTCAGGTCATAATCAAGCTTAATAAGATATGTTCAGTTTTTCTCCTCGAGCATATCCTCTGATTCACCCTCTCCAAGAGAAGAGACGCCTTTCAGCTTTCTCTCGATGTTCCTGGTCTTCCGCGATGCGTTTTCTATGGTGTTGCTGGCTTCCTGAAGCTTCTTCTGGGTCTTGTCAAGCAATGTCCCGAACTGCGCGAACTGCGTCTTAACCGCTCCCAGCAGCTTCCATACCTCGCTGGACCTCTTCTCTATGGCCAGTGTCCTGAAACCCATCTGAAGACTGTTCAATAGAGCAGTGAGTGTGGTGGGGCCTGTAATGACCACTCTGAACTCACGCTGTATGGATTCTGAAAGCCCCGGTCTCTGCAGCACTTCAGCATACAAACCCTCTATGGGGAGAAACATGATGCCAAAATCAGTGGTATTCGGGGGATCAAGATATTTGTCCCTGATATTCTTCGCTTCCCCTTTCAGCCTCTTTTCCAGGTTTTTTCTCGCTTCCTCCGCTCCTTCGGAATCCGCCTGGTCCACGGCGTCAAGAAGACGGAGGTAATCCTCCTGGGGAAACTTTGCATCGATGGGCAGCCATACAGACGCTCCCCGGGCATCCTTTCCCGGCAGCTTTATGGCAAATTCAACGCGCTCTGAACTCCCTTTCTTAGTGGAGACGTTCTCCTCATACTGTTCAGAAGCCAGTATCTGGGAAAGCAGCGCCCCCAGCTGCACTTCTCCCCATGTGCCCCGCGTCTTCACATTAGTGAAGACACGTTTCAGGTCATCAACGCCGCTGGAGAGTTTTTTCATCTCACCC
>CAZGIO010000015.1:5130-12484 GCA_964525975.1 uncultured bacterium | reverse complement strand
TGAGGCTGAAAGACTGTGTCAGTCTCTTTTCAAGTGTACTGTTGAGTTTTTCATCCACTGTCTCACGCATCTTTTCCAACCTTTCGGCGTTCTCCCTGCGGAGGTCCGTGAGATTCTTGTCCACGGTCTCCCGCATCTGCGTGAGTCGCCTTTCATTGGATTCTGACAGTTTTTCAAGCTGACGGGCAAATTCCTCCATCTGATTTTTCTGCATAAGTGATATTCTGTCAAACTGCTCCATAAGCGATTTCTCAAAAGTCCTGATGCTTTTGGATAGCTCTTCCCTTGACTGCCTCGCAGTGTCGCTGTTCTCCCTCCGCAATCTGGAGAACTCCTCCCGTATACGGGATTCAAACTGGTCTCCTCCGGAACTTCCGCTCCTGATAAAGAGAAACACCAGCACGATCAGCGACAAGACAGATAAGACAACAAGGATTATTTCCAAAACGCACCTCCTGCCTTTGAGTATAGCTTCATGAATCGGAAGTATAAAGAAATTTTTTCATGAGCCCCGCCTGAAAAGACGGAGCTTGATATATTCAGTCGATATGCTTGTGAGCGTGCTTTTTTCTCGCCTCCGATATGGCAAAGATGATCGCAGGCATGGCGGCAAGAGATATCACCGCATATTTTCCGTAATTGAGAAAACGTTCAATGGAGACGCTGCCGGCAAATGATCTGACCAGCAGATAAAAAGATTCAAAAAAGTGTATGTTCTGGGCGATAAGTACGCCAAACAGGAAAATCAGTATGGAGAATACAGCCAAAATATTTTTATAGACTTTGCGCTGGGCTGATTCCTCCAGGGCATGCTGTTCTTTCAATTTTGATAATGTAAAAAGGGTGTTTTCCCTGAGTTCCTGAGAAAGGGAAGGTTTTTCCCTGGAAAACAGCATGGTCTCAATGTGGTTTTCATCAAACTTTCTTTCCGCTCCATTCATCATATCAACTCCTTCTTGTGCCTTGCCATGAGCACACTCAATTTTTCTTTTGACCTGTACAGATATGTTTTGACTGTTCCAACCGGAAATCCGGTGATCTCAGAAATCTCATTGTATGAGTATGAATTAAAGTAATACAGGTTCAAAACAGTTTGCCAGTTTTCAGGCAGCATATCAATATACCTTTCCAACAGACCCCTGAGATCCTCGTTGTCGAGGAGATCATCACAGGAATCTGTAACCATCATATTATCCTGCAGCTCAAAAATATCCTTATTGCATTTCTTCCGTAGGAAATTCCTCACTGTGTTAAGGGCCACCTGGTATATCCAGACAGACAGCTTGCTTTCCTCCCTGAACGTGTTTATGTTCTTGTAGATCTTTATAAACACATCCTGGAAGATATCATCAACGTTGTTTTTGTCCTTAACATATGTGTGGAGCACTTTATAGATAATACCGCCGTATTCATCTATAAGTTCCTCAAAGGCCGCGTCTTCACGCTTCTTCAGCCTTTTTATGAGCTCCTGCTGCTTTTTTCCCTCACCTATATATGACAAACCATCCCCCTCTGAAGTTTCACTTTTCTTTATCCTTTAACAGGATATCGTAAATACGGTTCTTCGTCAAACCGTATACCACAGAAAGGATAGACGAAGTCTCTTTTATGGAATACTTTTTCATAAGTTCTCTTCCATTAGACACAAGGCCCCGCGTATCTGTTTCACTTTTTTGTATTTTATTATACACAGCGATACTATATTCCCCCCTGGGGTCGGTTAAAAGGCGCTCCCTGATCGCTGAAAGCGGCCCTCTGACAAATTCCTCATGGATCTTTGTCATCTCGCGGCCCACGGCGCACTGCGGATCGTAACCAGCAGCCAGAAGAGCATCAATAACTTTTTCCAGGTTTCTGTGTGAGACATAAAATACAGCTGTCCCCTCCATCGCCCGAAGCTCTTCGGCAAAACGGGCCAGTTCCCCCTGCTTTTTCGGGGCAAAACCCATAAATGTAAACCTGTCCGTGGGAAGACCCGATGCTGAAAGCAGTGTGATCACTGCAGACGCCCCTGGCAGAGGCACGATGTGGATGCCCTCCTCAGCGGCGCTCCTCACCAGATTGAACCCGGGATCGGAGATGCAGGGCGTCCCCGCCTCAGATACATAGGCCACAGCAAGCCCTTTTCTTAGAAGAGCCATGATCCCCGGCACCGCGCTGGTCTTATTGCCTTCATTGTATTTGATGCACTTTTTGGATATGCCGTTCTTATCCAGTATGATACGAGTCTTCTCAGGCCTCTCCGAAGCCACTACATCGGCCTTTCCCAGGGCATCGATGACCCTGGGTGTCAGATCGTCCAGATTGCCGATGGGCGTGGCCGCCACATAAAGGATACCTGCCATATCACTCCGGTATATCAAAACGGCTCTCCTCAGGATCCTGCCTGAAGAGTATTATGAGATGCCCAATAATGCGGACTACTTCTCCATCCACATATTCAGCGATCTTCTCAGCCGCTTCCCGTTTGTCCACGCCGGAATCCCTCTTGACCCTTATTTTGATCAATTCGTTTTTTTCGATATTCTGTTTTACTGATTCCAGGACAGTCTCTGTGACACCTGCTCTGCCCACATGGGCGGTGGGCTGCAATTCATGAGCCGCCTTTTCAAGATATTTCCTCTGTTTTGCCTTTAACATCTTACCCCCTTTGATGAGAGAGAATATATAATAATCTCCGGGTCAAATCAAGCCTCAATCGCCTGAGAGATCCCGTTTAAACTTCAAACCGCCGGATCTTTTTTCTTCCACTCTCGCCATGATGAAGAAAAGATCAGAAAGCCTGTTCATGTACCGGATAAGCTCATGTCCCGCGCCTTCGCTTTCATCCAGAGCGCATATGAGTCTTTCCGCCCGTCTGGCCACCACCCGGCACAAGTCAAGCGCAGCCGCACCTCTTGTCTGCCCAGTGATGACAAAACCGTTCACATCCGCCTCTTTTTCATACTTACGCACAAGTCCTGATATCTCATCCACATCTTCCACGGTTATGAGCCGTTTTTCGTCTTTTGACGCCAGCTCCCCGGCCACTGAAAACAGCTTGTTCTGGATCTCACGGAGCAGCGCTGTCAGGTCTTCTTCCCCTGTCTCATGGACCGCGAAAGCCGTATAAGCTCCAAGCTCATCCACAGTCCCGTATGCTTCCACTCTGAGACTGTTCTTTCTTACCCTTTCTCCAGACCAGAGCGATGTCTCGCCCCCGTCGCCTCCCCCCGTGCTTATTGACATCCTTATTTCTCCAGCGCCACAGCTGTGTCGCATATGGCGATAAAATCATCGCTTTTCAGGGAAGCTCCGCCGATGAGAGCTCCGTCAATATTTCTCATGGAAAGCAGTTTTTCAGCGTTGGAAGGTTTCACGCTTCCCCCGTAAAGTATGCGCATACCGTCGCTCATATCCTTGCCGTAGAGTGAAGCTGTGATCATGCGTATATATGCGTGTACTTCTTCGGCGTCAGCAGGAGAAGCGGTCTTGCCCGTCCCTATGGCCCAGACAGGTTCATATGCGATAATCACTTTCTCAGCCTGCTCTCTGGACAATCCGTAAAAGAGTTCTTTTACCTGCCGACCCACTATATCAAGAGTAATACCCCGTTCACGTTCAGTGAGATCCTCACCCACGCATACTACGGGATAAATACACTGTGACAAAGCCCTGGTGACTTTTTTATTTACTTCACAATCGGTCTCACCGAAGATATGACGCCGTTCCGAATGGCCTATTAGAGTCCAGTTCACGCCCACTGACCGGATCATTGCCGCTGAAATCTCACCAGTAAACGCACCGTTTTCTTCAAAATATATGTTCTGGGCTCCTGTAATAATATCCGGCGCAGTATCCCGGATTTCCTTTAAATACAACGAGGGAACAAACACCGCGATATCGATCTTTCCCTCCTTCAATCCCCTTCTCTGAATATCACCGGCAAGCTTCACAGCTTCATCATAAGTCTTGTTCATCTTCCAGTTTCCAGCAATAAACAATTTGCGCATGTTCCCTCCTTAAGTGGATAACATCAAAGCCAGTTTATACAATCTCTCATTAATATCTTTTTTGCTGTTTACAGCCTCTTCAAGGGGAATGGCCTTATACTTTCCGCTATTGAGTCCGATCATCCTGCCGCTTTCCCCCTTCAAAAGAAGGTCCACAGCTTCACTCCCCATCATGCTTCCCAGTTGTCTGTCATAAGCGGTGGGAGTGCCTCCCCGCTGGATATGCCCCAGTATGGAGATCCTCACTTCATATCCCAGGATGTTTTTCAGCTGTCGTCCTATGGTATAAGCGTTTCCAGCCCCTTCCGCCAGTATTATTATGCCGTGTGTCTTGCCTCTCTCATGCCCCGCGGCGATCTTGTCCGCCGTCTTTTTTATATCCATGGGCCTTTCCGGCACATAGACTTCTTCGGCGCCGGTGGCCAATGCGGCCATAAGAGCAAGATAACCGCTTTTTCTGCCCATGACCTCTATGATAAAAGCTCTCTCATGGGAAGATGCGGTATCCTTGATCTTATCCACACAGTCCACGATGGTATTCAGTGCAGTATCCACACCGATGCACATGTCGCTGCCCCAAAGGTCGTTATCTATGGTCCCGGGCACTCCCGCGACTTTCATCCCGCGGTTATGCAGGTCAAGGGCACCTGTAAGAGATCCGTTGCCTCCGATTACCACGACACCTTCGATCCTGTTCTTTTTCAGCACTTCCATGGCCCTTTCCTGTCCCTCATCGGTGAGAAACTCATCACACCGTGATGTCTGCAGGACAGTACCGCCTTTCTGCATGATGCCTCCGACGCTTTTAAGGTCCATAGGCCTGAGCAGACCGTCTATCATCCCTGCATAAGCCTTTTCAATCCCCCACACTTCAAGACCTTTGTATATACCGGTCCTTACAACTGATCTCACCGCGGCATTCATACCTGGAGCATCTCCGCCCCCTGTAAGCACAGCTATCCTTTTCATCATAAAACCTCCGCGTCTTTCATTTTTTGATTCTGCTTTTCACATATGCCCAGCGTTCTTTAAAACGTTTTTCTTTTCCGTTCTCATTAAACTGGGCGATATCCTCCTCCTTAAGTTCCCCGGGAAGATACTGCTGCCTGATGAGATAATCATCGTAACCGTGTGGATATTTATACTTTTTGGTGTTTGAAGCGATATTACCCGGCACGTCAAGTATACCGTGTTTTTTAACTAATTTCGATGCCCGCTCGGCTATTTTCATGACCGAATTACTCTTGGGAGCCAGGGCAAGATAAAGACCCGCCTGAAACAGAGCAAGCCTTCCTTCCGCGGGTCCCAGGAACTCATAAGACCTGCGGCATTCATCCACCACCCTCAAAGCATTGGGATCGGCGAAACCGATATCCTCGGAAGCGGCGGCGGTCATGCGCCTGAACATGGCAAGGGGGTCGATCCCCGACTCCAGCATGACTCCGATCCAGTAAGCCACAGCATCGGCATCGGAACCTCTGATGGATTTATGCAGAGCAGACAGATAGTTATAGAAAAAATCCCCTTTTCTATCGGATAAAAGCATCTTTTTTGTGAGTACATCCTGCATCTCCGCCGGGGATATATCCTTTTCAGCCAGAAGGCTCATCATCTCTTCAAGAAGAAAAAGAGCGAACCTGCCGTCTCCATCGGAATAATCCATGAGAAGTTCAGTGTACTCTTCGCCGGGATCAGCACCATAATGCTCATACCCCCGTCTGATGATCTCCTCAAGTCCTGTCCTGTCCAGCTTTCTGAACCGAAGGACGCGAAGCCGGGATCTTAGCGGCGCAATGATATTATAACCGGGGTTCTCCGTGGTGGTGGCCACAAGTGTGATCCGTCCCGATTCCATATGTGGAAGAAAGATAGTCTGCTGGTTCTTATTAAACCTGTGTATCTCATCCACGAACATGATATTGATCTCTTTATCGCAGTCGTTTTGTATGCTTTTCCGGATATCAACGGTGGAAGCTTCCACTGCATTGAAATATATGAAATTGGCTTTAAAATGTTCAGCAAGAAGCCTTGCCAGCGTAGTCTTGCCGGTGCCCGGAGGGCCGAAGAAAAGCATGGAAAAAAGTTTTCCCTGTCGTATATAAGCGGAGACGAGACCGTTTTCCCCGATGATGTGCGGCTGCCCCACGATATCTTCTATACGGGACGGCCTCAGCAGTTCATAAAGCGGTTTTGCAACCTCATTCCCCATCTCGCCCATCACATGCCTGCGATCAGATTCTTGATTCTCTCCACTTCAGAAACTGCAAATATCGACTGCGCGTATTTCAGCGCTCTGGAATAATTATCCACTGCTCTGTCCATATCCCCGGTGAGTTTAAATGCTTCTCCCCTGCGGAGATATAATGTGATCAGCCTTCTGTCCTCTTCCTTGTCAAGTCCGTTCTTTATCAGCGTGCCTATGGCCTTGCTGAAAGATTTGATGGCATCTCCATATTTTTCTTCCGCCATGAAAGAGCCGCCCTCCATGAGATAATTATTGATCTCCGCTTCAACGGCCATGGCCCCGTCGCCGGTTACTTCTGCGGGTACAGGAGTCTCTTCCACCACTTCAGACTCAATTGACTCCTCCTCCGCCACGGAAGCACTGTTCAGGATGCTCTCCGCCACTGACTCAAGGTCATCATCCACATCCTCTTCTTCCATGATATCTTCATGGATATTCTCTTGTATCTCATCTGACATAAGAGGAGTCTCCTCCCGGGAGATAATATTTTGCTCAGATACACTTCCCCCTTCAGAGAGGACTGCGCCGCACTGCGCACAGAAGGCGTCTGTTGAAAGCACTCTGCTGCCGCAGGAAGGACATACCTTATCTTCAAGGAGATAAGCTCCGCAAGCTTTGCAATACTTATCGTGCTCCCTCACAAGCTTGCCGCATCTGGGGCAGCTGATCTTCATACCCGGTTTCAGCGGCATGCCGCAGTTTTCACAAAATGTTGCGTTATCAAAATTACTGGTATCACAATAAGGACATTTTTTCATGGTCCCTCCTCAATAAATGTCATTTCTCCTGTCAATAAAAGAGTCCAGCTTTTCCCTCTGTTCATAGATGCCCTTCAGGGCTATATCCACTTCTCCATACTTCATACCCTTTTCCATGATCAGCATCTCCCCGCCGTCGGGGCCGTAACAGTATGAAGACCCGGGAAAAGACAGGCCGCTATCGCTGCCGGTCCTGTTGACGCCCAGCATAAAACAGCTGTTTTCCACAGCCCTGGTCTGCCCCAGAAGCTTCCAGTGATCCACCCTTGCCGCAGGCCAATTGGCGACATTGACAAACAGCTGCGCGCCTTCGCTTCTGTATTTCCTGTTCCGTCTGCCTAAGCAACAAGGTCCCCAAG
>CAZGIO010000015.1:0-5120 GCA_964525975.1 uncultured bacterium | reverse complement strand
ATCCGCACCGCCCAAGGCCAGCACCCGTGCCGCCTCAGGAAAGCGCAGATCGTAACAGATAGTCAGTCCCAGGACCATACCGGCGGCTTTCACCGTGACTGTTCCCTTACCCGGCGCAAAATAATTCTCCTCCCCTGTCAGGGAAAAAAGATGCACTTTATCATAAGACCCTGCCTCGCATCCAGCGGGATCGATCACATGCATGGAATTATACACTTTTCCGTTCTTTTTAACAGCCATGGAACCAGGGATGATCCATGCTTTATGTTTCACTGCAAGTTCTGCCACCCTGCTGAAGACACTCTCAGCATTATCAGCTCTCACACTGACTTCTTCAAGCTCATATCCCGTATTAAAAAGCTCAGGGCAGATATACAGGTCAGCAGATCTGGAAGACATGGTCATATCCATATAAGATATGTTCTCTTCAACCTTCTCATATGACGTATTCAGCTGAAACAGCCCAATCTTCATGTTATCCTTCCCGCCTGTTACTTAAATGATAATCTTTCCCCAATATTATGTCAAGCAAACAAATATATGAGTCTTGACCGCGCTTTCATAAATAGTTATCCTGTAGTATCGGGAGGAGGTCCATTATGTCCCATACAAACAATACAGCGTCGGCCACCAACGGCATGGTGGCAACATCCTCGCCTTATGCCGTGGAGGCGGGACTTTCTATATTGAAAGCCGGTGGAAATGCCGCGGATGCAGCAGTTGCAGCCGCAGCGGTGCTTACAGTCACAGAACCCACGTCAAACGGTATCGGCAGCGACGCCTTTGCCATCGCCGCGTTCGGAGGAAACCTTTACGGACTCAACGGCAGCGGCAGATCACCCATTGCCCTTTCAAGAAAAGAGATGGGAAACCAGGCAGGAGAAAAGATCCCCTTCAGAGGCTGGCTGCCTGTCACCGTACCCGGTGCTCCAGGAGCATGGCATGCTCTCTGGAAACGTTTCGGCAAACTGGATTTCAGAGAGGTCATGGAACCGGCGGCACATCTGGCTGAAAAGGGATATACTGTCACCCCTGTGCTGGCTCATTACTGGAACAGAGCGGTGACCGCTTACAAAAAGTGGGAATCCCCGCTCCTTGAAAACTGGCTGGAAACATTTGCTCCCGGGGGACAAGCTCCCTCAGAAGGCGATGTTTACAAAAATCCGCAGATGGCCGCCACCCTCAGGGAGATAGGAGCCACAGACAGTTCTGCGTTTTACAAGGGCTCCCTTGCTGAAAAGATCTGCAGCCACTCAAAAAACAGCGGAGGGTGGCTCACAATGGAAGACTTCAAAAGGTATAAACCTCTATGGGTGAGACCATTGAGCGTCTCGTATGGAGAAAGACTCATCTGGGAACTCCCCCCCAACGGCCAGGGCATCTCAGCTCTGGAAGCGCTGAAGATCTTCGATGCCGCTGATCACGGCCCGTGGGGGACTGTCCAGTACACACATACTTTGATGGAAGCAGTAAAGCTGGCCATGTCAGACGCGGGAGCATATGTCAACGACCCTGAGTATTGCAGCCGGGACATGGAAAAGCTTCTTGATGATAAATATATACGTGAACAGGCGGCCCTCATAAACGAAAAAGCGCTTCTCCCGACACCGGGAAAGCCATTCAGCGGGGGGACAGTCTATCTCGCCACAGCTGACAGTGAAGGGAACATGGTCTCTTTCATACAGAGCAACTATACAGGTTTCGGCTCCGGTATCGTGATTCCCGGGACAGGGATATCCATGCAAAACCGAGGAGCAGGTTTTTCACTTATACCGGGACATCCAAATGAATACGCTCCGGGGAAACGTCCGTATCACACCATCATCCCCGGGTTTATCACAGACACCGACGGGACTCCCGTTGGCCCCTTCGGCCTCATGGGAGGTTTTATGCAGCCACAGGGACATGTCCAGCTTATAACAGCTCTCCTTGACGGCGGACTTGACCTTCAGGAGGCTGTGGACCTGCCCCGCTGGCAATGGATGAAAGAACGGATCATCCACGCGGAAACAGGTTTTTCCCATGATACCGTCCAGCAGCTGAAAAAACAAGGTCATGAGATAGCTGAACATCCGGATACCTTCTTCGGCAGAGCTCAGATCATAATAAAAGACAAGGACGGATACAGAGGCGCAAGCGATAAACGGGCAGACGGATACGCCGCGGGGTGGTGACATGAGAAGCGTCCCTGAATATAAGACTCTTTTGGAAGAAGATTTTTCATGGTCGGAAAAAGCCCGGGAAAAATACAGCGGGATCATTCAATGCGGTCCCGGCTGCGGAAACTGCTGCAAGGGACTATTTTACGTCTCAAAACTGGATATCCTTCTTATTGCCCAGGGTTTCATGTCTCTTTCCCTCCCCATGCAGAACGAATCTGAATCAAGGGCGCGGGTCATTAAAAGCAGGATGCGTGATAAGTTCGGCATCTCACGATTTGACCAGATAGACGACCATATGGAGAATAATTTTTACCGCGTTTTTCAGGACACATACTGCCCATTTCTTTCAGACCGCGGCACATGCATAATCTACGACTCACGGCCATTCATTTGCCGGCTTCAGGGACTGCCTGTCCATGACGGTATAAAATGGTCATTTGAGTCATGCTGTGAACACAACGACCTGCTCAGGGAAAGGATCAACAGAGAAGAAGATACCGGACTCTTTCATTTTGACTTCGATCAGTTTACAAAAGATGCAAAAAGGCTTTTCTCCCTCTACGGACTCATGGATGACTATGGTAAATATTATGTCATCCCCGATTTTATCGATCTTTTGTGAAAAATCAGTCCAGATCCGTGTCGTTCAAGATGTCTCTGAGACGCCGTGCTTCCTCTTTTGTGAAGGTAAGCCCTTTGCTCATCTTCTCGTGTTCGGGATCCCATTCTCTCAGATCATATTTTGCAGGACGTCCGTTCCATGAGACCATGTTCAATTCCCTGGTCCATCCCCTTGCGGTCTCAGAGATAGTCCCGAATTTTTCTGTGATATCAAATGTTATGTCTGCCATCAACGCCTCCTTTTTTTATATCTTATTCCGTGTTAACTCTGCAGGCAACAAATTATTTTTATTTCGCCAAACGAAACTATTTACAGCTTGCGATTGTCTGTTATAATATGAACGAAAAGGAGGGGATTCATGAATATGAATTTATTTGACATCGCCCGTGAACTGCAGGAGGAATCTGTAAAATTCGGCAGGATGAACTGGGCATATTACACAACGGGGTTTGACTTCGGAATACAGGAACAATATACAAAGATGACTGATATCCTGAAACGGAAAGATTACTTTGAATTTATCCGGAAGACAAAAGATAATGCCTCGGACCCGCTGGAAAAACGCCGCGCCGAACTGATCTACGACAACTTCGAACCGTTCCATCAGTCTGATGAGATGAACCGGATCAACGTGGAGATCAGAAAGATAACCAACCGCCTGTCGGGGATCCTCAATACATCACGGAGCACCATAGACGGCCGTGAAGTCACTTCACTGGAGATCACAGAGATCCTTTCCGGCGAACCGGATAGAGAATTGCGGAAAAAAGCCTACTTTTCCCGCAATCAGGTCAATAAACCCCTTATTGACGGAGGCTTCATAGATCTCATCAATTTGAGAAAAGAATATGCGAAAGCAGCGGGAAAGAAAGACTTCGTGGATTATTCACTGGAACGGAACGAGCTTTCCACGGATCTTTTTGACACCTGGACAGACACAGTCAAAGGACAGAGAGAAGAACGAGACATCACCAGAGAAGAGTTCGCAAAAGAATATCTTAACGATGATACTGTATATCCCTGGGATGAAGGTTATATCCGCAGCAGTATCGCCCCTCTCATGAACAAAAAAGTGAACATGGCCGGGTATTATGACTCACTCACATCGTTTTTTGCTTCTTTCGGGTTTGACATCTCAAAATACAATATCACATACGACCTCTTCTCAAGGAAGAACAAATCCGAATGGGGATATAACTTCCCCCTTGAGACGGCCAGGGATTCACGCATACTGGCCAATATCCAGGGCAGATATTATGAGTTTGGTGTGCTGCTCCATGAGACCGGGCATGCGCTCCATTCATTCCTGAACGACCCTGAAAAACTTATCCTCAACAGCGGCATTTCCGGTATTATTGCCGAGGGTATAGCTAATCTTTTTGGCTCTTTCCTCACAAAACCGCTCTTCTATGAAAAATATTTCGGAGAGGAACTCAAAGAAGCGGAGAGGCAGTTTAAAGCCCTTGAACGCTGGTCAAAAGCAAACGTCTTTTCGCCTGTGGCTTCCATATTCTTCGATCAGCAGCTCTACAGGGAAAAGATCGAGTCACATGATGACATCCTGGCGCTGAATCAGAGGATCAGCGGAGATCTTTTCGGAGCTGAAGCCCCGGACCAGGAGACTCCATGGGGATATAGGATACATCACACCACACATCCCATATATCTGCACAACTACTTCATGGGAGACGTCACCTGCGAGATGCTGAAAAAAGTGTTCTCCAAAAAAGAAGGTATCAAAAAGATCACAGACAAACCGGAGGCATTCGGCACATTCCTCTACGAAGAGGTGATCAAACCTTCTGGGATATATCCCTATCCGGAGCTCTTCAAACGCATCTCAGGAAAAGAGTTCTCACTCTCATTTATCACTGATTAATCAATCACGGGGGCTTTATGCCCCCGTTTTTAAAAGACTATATCCGCCAGCGTACCCATGATATTAAAAACCATGTGTATGATGACTGCAGGCCATATGCTGGAAGCCCTTTCTCTGAAATATCCCGCTGTCACTCCCAGGACCACAGCTCCCAGGACAATGGGTGCAACGTGACCCATATCAGCTCCTGTGGACAACAGGCCGAAATGCATCAGCCCGAAAAATAGCCCTGACACCATGACGGGTAAGGAGATTTTAACAGACCCGAATCTGAACCCTGAACCTTTTAACGGTTGAAGAAGCCCCTGTATAACACCTCTGAAAAAGAGCTCCTCCGCAAAACTCGCAAGGATCCATACAAAGGCCACAGTCTCAATAAAGGAAAACTCCGCCGCAGGAGCTGCCCCTCCCCTTCCCGCAGACAAAAACCTGAGCAGCAGCTGAACCACAGCACCTG
>CAZGIO010000014.1:3179-17866 GCA_964525975.1 uncultured bacterium | reverse complement strand
AAATCACCTTAAACCCAGACCTGAGGGCATCCATGGCGGTTGCCTTTACACAATATAACTTCTCCATCCGAACTTGGATGAGACCCATCCGTCCGCGGGCCAGATGGTGGGAACATGCTCCCATTTCTGAATACTGTTTTCCATCTTGTCTATGACCTTATGGAACCCGCCCTTCAGCAGGTTCAGTTTAAGCTCCACCTGGGAAAAGACAATATTAAAATCCGTGGTCAGGGAGTTTTCATCTATCGAAGCAAGATTATTATCCTCGGGGAGGCCTATGCCGCCCATGGAAAGGTTGTCCTGCCCTTTGAAAATCGGAGGAAGGGAATTAAGAATAAGCACATTATCGCATAATTCCTGCAGTTCCACTATGCGTTCATCATATCCCTGCAGCCTCGTATCGAGTTTTACGTAATTTTTTCTGAGATAATTATTCCTGTTTTTAAGAACGGCTATGTGCGCCTTCATCCTGCCCTTATCGAGGACGTCTGCAAAATCCACGACTGAGCTGAGCACGATAAGCCCCACGCCCACAAGCACGATCCAGAACATGTAAACAGGCACATCTATCTGCCAGACCCGTCTGTTTGAGGGCGGCACCACCTTAAACGTGAACTTTTTCATTCATCTCTCCTTATGATATATGTTATTTGTAATACTAAGCCCTTTTTCATCTTTGGTTATTTTCATCTTTCCCGCAAACGGCGATATACCGCCGGCCTGCTGAAAAAGAGCCATTATCTTTTTTACATATCGCATTGTTTCCGGATACGGCGGTATGCCGTTATATATCTCCACAGCGGCGGGACCGGCGTTATAAGCGGCCAGCGCCAGTTCGATGTTTCCGAACCTGTCCAGCAGCCTCCGCAGATAGCGGACGCCGCCATTGACATTCTGTTCGATGTCAAACGGATTGCTCACACCCAGATGATCTGCTGTATCCGGCATAAGCTGCATGAGCCCCATGGCTCCAGCCCGGGAGATGGCATAGGGTTTGAACTGTGATTCCACCTGAATAAGAGATTCAATGAGCCGGGGATCAATACTGTTTCGTTTTGATGCGGCCAGGATAACGTCACCCATCCTCCCGCGGACGCTTCTGTAGGAGGAAACACCTGAATATTCCGTTTCCCCTTCCACCTGATACTCGTCACCGCCTATGATCATCTCTTTGTTATCATCGTGGCGGATGATGATCTCTCCTGCGGCGGCGGAAACCAGCAGGATCAGCCCCACAAACAGCATTACCGACTTTTTCATTTCAGCACCACCGGTTTTAACTTGCCCAGGTCCGCCTGAAAACAGCGCAGCACGCCGCTTTCATCCCCTGCCACAACCACTTTTTTCATGGCGAGGGGTTTGCCGTACACAGCTCCCGCCATTGGAGCCTTCCACACAAGCGAACCATCCTTAATATTTAAAGCATATATGTTTTTATCATAGCTTCCAATGTATAAAATCCCGGAATTTATAACGGCGCCTGAGATCACCACATCTCCTGTGGTGTAGCTCCATACTGTTGCGCCTGTGGCATCATCCACGGAATAGACCTTTCCATCGTCACAGCCGAAAAACAGCTGCCCGTTGAACCACGTGATCCTGCCTGAAATAGCCTTTCCAAACTCTTTTTTCCAGACGATGTTCCCGTTCCCTGCGTCAACGGCGTATAGAGCTCCGTTATCTGCTCCAAAATAGATCCTGCCGCCGTGCACTGCGGGAGAAGAATATATATCGGACCCCGCATAAAGTTTCCACTCGAGCTTCCCGGTCTCCCTGTCCACTGAATAGAGATGCCTGTCCAGAGAAGCTGCGACAACGGTCTCACCGGCAAAGACCGGATCACTCCATATGACGTTCTTAGTGGGAAAACGCCATGCCTTTTCACCTGTTTTTTTATCCGCGGCATAAAGATATCCGTCTGTAGAGGCAAAATAGACACGTTTGTCATCTGGTACGGCTTTTGATATGATCTTTCGCCCCGTCTTTATTTTCCAGATGATGCCTCCGGTGCGGGCGTCCAGTTTGTACAGATAGCCTTTGTAAGTGCCGATATAGACATATCCGCTGTCATAAACCGGCTCGGCGGCCATGGCATATGCCATCCTGGTGCGCCACACCAGTTCAAAATCAGTCTCTTTATACGCATAAAGATAAGTGTCTTTTGAAGCCACAAACACATAACCCCCTCCCAAAGCGGGAGAAGATGTGACGCTCCCGTCAAAATGTTTTTCCCAGAGGACCTCATGGCTGACGGGATAGTTCCCTTCAAGAAGATTGATCTCGGCGCTGCTGCCGTCGTCTTCCGGCTTATCCGGAATTATCACTGTCGTCTCACCGCCATTATCCGGCAGAGGTATCCTTGCTCCCATGCGGTTCTTCAAGACAAATGCCGCTGATAAAAAGAGGGCGCACAAAATCAGTATAAATCCCACAACCCGCAGATTAAAAGCAGGCCTTAAACCCGGCACTTCAGTTGATATTGTCAGAACCTGAGAATCATGGTTCTGATCCTTGAAAAACGCCCTGGCGGAAAGTTCTTTCGCTGCGATCTGCACAGTATATTCTTCCATGACATCGAGCATGATCCTCTCGGTGAGTATCTGTTTGACGTTTTCACTGACCACCACAAGCCTGTCCCCTGCAGCAAGCGCGAATTCCCCGTATTGCCGCTCAGCCTCACAATGCATCTTCTCGTTGGAGTGATGGTTAACCGGGATGATCTTGCCCCTGCGTACAACAAAGCAGAAATACTTGTCCGTAGCGGAGAACCTGAGGACTTTACCATTCATGATACCCAGGAAGAAATCTCCCTCCAGCCCCGATTTACGCACCGCCATCTTAAGCGAAAATAACTTTTTCTTTCCTCTTGCCGAGACTATATAATCCCCCATGACCTCACGGATATCCTCATCCTGAGAGGCGGGGTCTGACATCACTGAAAAAATAAATCCCCGCGTCCTGTATTCATTCACTCCCGCAGCGCGGTCATAATGGAAATGCCGTTTGCCTTCAGTCTCATTCTTCGGTACAGCTTCTCCCACAGTTACGGGATACATAGTCATATAGTCTCCTCCTTAAGGCAATTATATATTAATTGATGGCTATTTCAAGAGTTTTAAATCAAAGCAGGCGCAGCGGCTTCCCCTATTCTCTAAGGGGGACAGCTGCAGACCCGACAATCTTTTCAGTCCCTTTCCCCCATTCACCTTAGGCTTGCAAATTATCACATGTAGTATATAATCACTATATGGGAAGTCTTGTATTAAGCAGTATGGCGTTATCACATTTGGCCGGGAGTTCCCAGCCCGTCTTTCAGGGGCCCTCGCTGCTCTTCAAAGCCCTGCCTGAATCAGCGGCCTCCATGTATCTGTTTTTTATAAACACAGTATGGATCTCAGGTTATATACTCTTTTTTACCGCCCTTGCCATGATCCTTTTCACCGGTTTCAAGTATCTCGACACCATAAAGTTCAGGATGCTGAGAAGTTTTTATCTTACGCCCCTATCTCCGGTATATGTCTTTATATTCGATTCACTTTACTCCCTCGCATACTTTTTAGGAGGATGGATTCCTCTAACATACATGAATATCCATAATTTCAGAAAGCGGGAAATACTTTTCATCGCCCTTATCCTCGCAGTGTCAGTTCTCCCGTTTTTCGCCATGGTCACATTTCCCTCCTATTTTAACGCCATCGGAGAGGAAGCTCCCATGGCCCTTTTGAAGACATACGACACATGGCATGACACAGGAGAACTGGAGGACCTGCCCTTCGACGATACTGCAAAGCATTATGCCCTTACATATTATCTGAGGGCGGAATATTTTAAAAACAGGCCATCGGGCAGACGTTATGAGAATATCGCTGAAAGCCTGAGCCTTGCCATAGATAAAGGGCTTGACCATTATTCAGTCATGAATAATTACGGCAATGCTCTTCTCATGACCGGCAAAGCGGAACAGGCCATGAAATACTATGCAGCGGCACTGGAAAAACGTTCCACAGACGCCGCGGTCCTTTTTAATATTTCACAATACTATCTTTATAAAGACGACTACACCACGGCTAAAGAGTACTACGACCGGGCATTTGAAAACAGGGGAGGGCTCACCATACCTGTCCTGGACTGGAATAACCTGGTCCTTCTCGACATATCACTCCCTGAAAAACAGGCCTTCGGCAGCTTCATGCTCAATACCGGTTCAATTGAGTTTAAATCCAGGATATTCTCCATCAGCAGGATCGTGATAATACCGGCGCTTATCATCTTCATCTTTATATCGCTGATCACTCTAAGCCCTTTCACATCCTACTGGGCCTCCTTTGTAAAATGCGATTCCTGCGGCGATCCCATTATAGCCGGTGGAGCAAGCACAGCGAGAAAGGGCCGCATACTCTGCGCATCATGCAACTTCATGATCCCCAGGGGGCATACAAAACCCGGAGCGGAGAGTATCCCGTTAAAGATCAAACGTTTTAAATCCATCCTTATGAACCTGCTCCTTCCCGGAAGCGGGTATATACTCAGAGACAAGCTCTTCTCCGGCTTCCTTATTGTCCTCTTCACTACAGCTTCGGTTATTCTTTCGCTCTACGGGGAGCACTTTTTATATGTGGCTCCGGAGACAGCCGCCTGTCTGAGACAGTCCATACTCTATTACCCCGTAATATCCATTATATCCACGGCAATACTGCTTTTTACACCTTCAAGGAGAAATAAATGAGCGCTGAATGGAAAGAATATTCAGCGGCTGAGTTCCGCAAGACCGTGGAAAACATCTCCCTGCTTGAAAAGACAGGCGTCCTGGAAATACAGGACGACAGTTCAGGCACAGAGACAAAATCTTATTTCTTTTTTATCTCCAATGGAGAGATCCTTTATATCAAGGAGAGTCCCGTTGACTCTGACAACAGGATAGGAAATGTCCTGATGAACAGAGAATATATTTCACATGACCAGTTGTCAGCCACACTCAAGATGCAGCAGGACAACCAGTATGAGTTTTTAGGAGACATCCTCATGAAACAGGGGTATATCACTCCCAGCGAACTTCTTGAGACATTGACATATCAGATAGAAAACATGGTCTTCCAGATCGCCTTCATATCAGATGGCCGCTTATCTTTCAGCGAAGGAGAGATCCCGCAGCGCATGCCTCAGATACCATACACTATAACACTGAGCAGCCTTCTGATGATATTCCTCTCTTCATGCGAACTTCAAAAGAACCATCCCCATATATCAGGAGCTTTTGACTTTTCATACAGCACAACCCAGGAGATGAAAACCGCGACGGGGAACAGCCTGGAGACCACTATCCTGGGTCTTTTCTCAAAAAGGCAAAACATCAAGGGTATCTTTGAAGCCCTTCCCTTCCACAACCATCTTTCTCTGTTGAAGACAATAATCTCGCTGGAAGAAAGGGGGATGCTTCATAAACGTGAAAATATTCCGCCGCCCCCTCCTGTACAGAAGAGGCCCGCACAACCAGCCCCTAAGCCTGAGTCTGTTCCTGCCCGTTCCACGGACATGGCTCTCAATCAGGCAGTCAATGAAGCAATGAACCAGCTGGCCGCAGAGGAAAAGCCACAGGTTAAAAAAGCAAAAACCACAAAAAAAATCTTAAAGAAACCCCATATGGCGAAGCCTGTGCAGCGCAAAGACCGTTTCCAGAAAAAAACTGTTCAAGTAAAGCAACGGCCCGGGACAAGACCGGCTAAGATCAGAAAAACCGCTCCGGCTCCTGTTTTCACCCGTTCCACGGACACGCATTCGCCATTCACTTATATCATAGCAAAAGCCATGTCATTTATGGTGGTCTTTGTTGTCCTCTCACTTTATATCAGTGTTCTCCATCCCCTTCTTTCGCGCATGCTGATCAGACACACGTTGTTTACAACAGACTCATTCGACGGGAAAGTCAAAACAGAATACACCATGGAAGTTCTGCGCAGGGTCCAGTCAGGCAAGGAGGACATACTCACAGACGCATGGGGAAACATTATTGAAGTAAGAGACGGTTTTGCGATATCTCCGGGACCAGACGGCCTGTTCGAAACTGCCGACGACCTCAGGCAGTAATATTATTCAGCACTGCTTTTTTCATCTGTCTCAATGGGATTCACATGTCCCGCCATCTGAACAAGGTCGTTTGACAGTTTTTTGAGACGTTCTTTCAGCACAACAGGACAGTCATAAATAGTGACATCACTGTTGATAATGATATCTTCTGCAAGGTTATAACAGGTGGGACTGCCGCACATGCCGCAGTTAAGCTGAGGGAGAAGCCTGTTGACTTCTTCTATCTTTTTCATTTTTTTCAGCGCTTCCCTGATATCGCTGTCCAGGGGGCTGATAGGTCTGGGCTTCAAAGGCATGCTGATGGAACAGATCTCATCGGGATCAAAGGGCAGTTCCAGATCCAGCTGATCAGGCAGAGTATCTGCGATCCGTTTGATCCTGTATTCACCGATAAAAGCATCCTCTTTAGTGAAAGCGCCACCCACGCATCCGTTATCACAGGAATACATATCCACGAAATCTATATCCTTGATCTCTCCGTTTTCGAGCCTCTCCAGGAATTTAATGGCATTTTGAATGCCGTCGATGCGCAGGTTGACGGATTCGTTGAACTTGCTTTCAACATCCCCCAAAGCGCTCCATCTGAGGGCGAATTTTGAGGATATGATCTCCTCTTCTATATCAAAATCTGAAAGGTCCTGCTTCTCCATGAGCCGGCGTATCTCGTTATACATATCACCAAGGCTAAGGACCCCGTTAAATATCCTTTTTTCTTCCGCTTCAGGCTGATAGATCGCCACCACTTTAGCGGGACAGGGAGACAGATAGAACAACCCGATATCATCCGCAGTTGCGCCGGTCTCATGCATATAGTTGATCTTCAGATATTCACCGGCCACATCCATGAGGTTTCTCAGGGGAAGCACATGGTTTATCAGAGACGGAAACTTGACCTGTATGAGACGAATCACTGCTGGACAGTTTGTTGAAATATATGGCCTGTATATGTTTTTTTTATCAGCAAGAAACTTTTTGATGATATCCGATATGATGACACCGCCGGTATCCACTCCGATGATCGCGTCAAATCCAAGCAGTTTGAAGATGCCCAGTATTTTTTTGTAATTCTCATATTTTCTGAACTGTCCGAAAAAAACAGGTGAAAAGACAAGGAGCTTATGCTTGTAAGGATCGATAATATCAATGGTGTCCGATCTGGAAGAGATCGCTTTTTCGGGACAGACCTTTATGCACTCGCCGCAGTCTATGCACTTGGACGTGAGGATATTAGCTTTCCCATGTCGTATGCGCATGGCCTGTGTGGGGCATACACGGAGACAACGCGTACATCCATTGCATTTTTCTTTGTCGATCTTAACAGCATGAAAATACTCTGACATAAAGCCACCGCCTTTAACCGATAAAAAATACCATTTTTACATGTGTGCCTGTGTCGACTTCGCTTGATATCTCCAGTTCGTCGCTGTTTCTTTTAATATTGGGCAGCCCCATACCTGCGCCGAAACCCATTTCACGTACTTCAGGGGAGGCAGTGGAAAACCCCTCTTCCATTGCCTGGTCAATATCAGGTATGCCGGGACCTTTGTCTTCCACGGATACTTCAACTTTGTTTTCATCCATAAAAAAGACGATCGTTCCTTCATATGCATGGGCAACAACATTTAGTTCCGCTTCATATGCTGCGATCAGGACCCTGCGTATAAAATTAGGGGGCAATCCAATTTTCTTGAAATACTGTTTAATCTCACTTGCCGATTCCCCTGCATTCAGGAAATCCCCGCCTTTGATTTTAAATTCCATCAGTTTTTCCATGCCGTCCTCTATTCCTTTAAACCTGCATCTTCAATCCCTGAGACCAGATCTTCTTCAAGCGCCTTCAATACTTCCGGTGTGCTCAAGCTGATATTCCCGAGCACATCTCTGACTATCCTTGTATCAAAATCATATTTTTTACCGTCATTTGCAATCGAAAAAAACAAATCGGCTTCGGGATGACCTACTATAATGGAAATAATTGTATCTGTCAAATTACCCAATGGGGGTCTGTCTATATTGTCAAGTTCCATCTCGGCATCCACTCTGGTAAAAATATTTTTTTCCGAAGTTATTTCAAATTTGCCTCCGCACTGCTCTGCCGTCTGCTTAAAGAGAGGTATCCCAAGCCCCCAGCCTTTTCCCTTTTTTGTGGAATAAAACGGGTTCAATGCTTTTTGGATAGTATCTGTATCCATACCCTCTCCATTATCCACAACGGATATGGCCAGGCGGTTTCCGACTGTATCGATCCTGATGAAAACATCCACATGCTGAGCGCCAGCGGCTAAACCGTTTTCAACTATATCCATGATGTGCATGGAAAGTTCAGCCATCATGCGATGACCCTCCGTCCTTCTTCTCCCCGCAAAGCCATCCTGATCTCATCCAGATTGAATTCCTCGATCTCATATATGGTACAGCTGCGCCCCACATCTCTGAGATAGTGAGCATCTGAGTTGGCTATAAAGGGTATGTGCGCGTACTGTTTATATAGAGTCCTCGCCTCATCAATGGAAAGCGCGGAAGATATTTCCACTCCGTCAACCGCTGTATCATCTGGAATAAAACCGAGCTGTGAGATAATGCTGAACGTATCACGGTCAATATGGGAAAAGAAAGCCAGCCCTCCCCTTTCATGTATCTCACTGATGATCTCCTCCTCATCAAGATCCACAGACTGGATAAGAAGTTTCTCCTCAAAACCCGCAATGGTATTATCAGCATTGACAACGACCTGATCCCCGAAGTATTCGGGGTCATTGGGTATATCGGGAAGGTGTGTATGTATAAAATCGCCGAAGGCTTCGGCTGTTTCCAGCTGATCGAAGAGGGCCAGGAGATGTGTCTCAGACAAAGCCTGGATCTCCAGTCCGTAAAGAATATTGATCTTTCCCGCCGCCGCGTCATGAAAAGCCCGGAGGTTTTTCGCCGAATTATGATCGCTGACAGCCGCGGCGTCCAGTCCCGCGGCCAGAGCGGCTTTCACAATATCAGCGGGAGACATCTCAAGGCTTCCGCAGGGAGACAATACGCTGTGTATGTGAAAGTCCGCTCTGACTCTCATATTAGTGGCCGTTATTCAGAAGGCTGTAAAGCCTGCCTGAACATATAAATGCATCATCTTTCGCTGTAAAGACGGGAATCCCCATCTTTTCTGCGCTTTCTATGAGCCTTTCTTCGGGCTCCACGCCATTCACAATAACTATCCCCGCCACATCCTTTGCCGTGGCTACGGCAAGAATATTCTTATGCCGCTGAATAGTAAACCATAGAGCTCCGCTTTTTGCGTGTGCCAGCACATCACTGAGCAGGTCTCCAGCATAACCATGCTGGATATCGCTCTCCGGCAGCTCGCCGGGGCATCTGTATTCCAGCCCCAGTTTTTTCGCAACATCTGATATTTTCATGATCATACCTCATTGGCGGGACGGTTTGTGCAAGGCCGTATGCCGCTGCTGAACAGGATGCCGCTTACTTCAAACATGGTCTTCTTCGTGACGATTATGGGAATATTCAGCCTCTTGCGGGCCACGTTCATGACATCATCAGTGGGTTTTTTCCCTCTGATGAAGACGATACCAGTGATACCCAGTATCTCAGAGACCCTCATGACCTGCAGAGAGACAGTCCCTGTAATAAGCAGCGTGTCTCCTTCTGTAAGCGCAAGCACGTCACTGAGCAGGTCAGCGCTGTATGCAGAGTGAACATCCATATCCGCGTATTCTTCGCCGGCAATAAGCTCGCCGTCAATCTTTTTCACCAGATCATTAATCTGCATGAATCCTCCTCAACGGTTTATAATGATAACATCGACTCGTCTGTTGTTTTTTCGGCCTTTTGCCGTTTTATTGGAATCAATGGGCATGGATTCCCCGAAGCCCTTGGCTTCGATGCGTTCTGCCGATATTCCGCTGCTGATAAGATATTTACGGACCTGTTCAGCGCGTTTTTTGGAAAGGAGCATATTGTCACGTTCTGTGCCCTGGCTGTCAGTATGGCCTTCCACCCTTACTCTCATGCCGGGATTTTCCGTCATCAGCTTCAACACTTTGGAAAGCGCTTCCTTATCCGCTGCGGACAAAGCCGCCTGATTTTCCTCATAATTCACCCTTGCAGCCACGAACATGGCAGGGATCGGAGGATACTCTTTGGAGATAACAGGTTTTTTCACTTCCACTTCCGCCGCAGCTCCCACGGGGAGTTCAACCAGCATGCTTTTTCCCATATTGTCACTCATATCCGTGATCTCGGCAAACACATTAAGCAGGTCGCCTTCAGCGGGATAAGTGCCGTCCGCATAGACACCGTCCCATTCGAAGTAATCTCTGCTGCCGCTGAATTCTATCATATGGACAGTCTCTGTCCCTTTCTTGAAATATATGGTTGTCCGTTTCAGATCAATATGTTCTCCGGTGCTCACCATGATCTTCATCATCTTTCCGGGGTTCAGCATTTCCTGAGAAAGGCTGAGGTTTACTTCGGGGACCTTAGTCCTGACGGACATGGGGAACTTGCCGCTGGCACCCTTGTTGCCGTATTTGTCTTTGACGCTGATGAGAGCGTAATATTTTCCTTCACTTACGGTATTGCCTTTTTTGGTTTTACCATCCCAGGTCACATACATGGGAAGCCCTTTTTTACCGTTGTATTCTCTCACAGTCTTACCGTTCTCATCGGTGATGACCATCTCCCATTTTTTTATGATATCTGAATCCTTTGAATCCACTTTTATGCGTATCTGGTCTTTCTGCCCGTCCCCATTGGGAGAAAAGCTTCCGTATGCGGCGGAGAGTTCCACCTGTGGTGTGACCTTATACGTGATCTTTTTCTTGACATCACCTGTATACGCGAGTCCGAACACCATGGAAGACCCTGTATAATCGCTTTTCAAAGCATACCCGGCATTGAACTGCATGCCGCTGAATTTCAGTCCCAGGCCTGCGGTGATCTGTCCGTTGCCGTCGTAGACCGCTTCCGTGGGCACGCCTTCAAGCAGAGCGCCGCCGTCTGTATAAAAAGTGTTCTGCATATATCCGGCCCTTAATGCCACAGTCTCATCGGCAAACCATTCTTCAGCGCCCACGCGCATTGCGCCTGATTCGCTGTGGTTCATGAGATAATCAAACGCCACGGTAAACCTGGCGTCACCTGCGAGCTGATGTTTGTATTCCACAGAGGCTCCCGCATTGAATCCCGTGGCCACATCAAGGGGTTTTACTATATCAACCACGGAAAGGCCCATATTAAAGCTGCCTTTCTGTCCCATGCTGATCTTTGCTATGAGAGAAAAATCCCCTCCAAAAGCCGCTTTATTATACTCATCTTCAGCTGCAAACTGATACTCATCTGCTGTTGTGGGCATGACATACTTGCCGGCAAAACCAAATCCCAGAGAAATAGTGTCAAACTTGGTAAATCTGTTCACAGAGAGATAAGCCACATCAACAAAATTATCATCAATGTCGCTGTCAATAAAATCACCGCCGGACTGCGGGATGAAGTAGCTGGACCTCATACCTGATATATTTATGACAAACCAGTCTTTTATGGGAAAAGTGACTCCGGCGTACATATTTTTAATGAGGTATGAATCCGCATCATCAAAATTCATATACATTCCAGTACCGGCAAAACCATCCACACCTGAACTGAATGCATATCCTGAACTGTTTAGAAAATTCGCAGGCGCGCTGCCGAGCCCCACAGTGGCTCCGCCCATCCCGAATGAATATGCATCAAATGACGCCATGCGCATATTTTCATACACCGCTGATACAGGATTTTCACCATTTTCACTATAAACGGATACATTTAATGCCAAAACAGCAGCAATTATGAACACCAACCTCTTCATACGTCCACCTTTCGGTCACTTACCTAATAACAGTCTCTCCCCTAGTATATACGGTAACGGCGTGGCGGCAAGTCTCTTCTGTGTAATAGTGACATCATAATCGCACCGATGCATCTTTATTGTGTTTCTGCCGCTGTCCCAGATCATGTATGACGGCATGAAATTCCCGTCTCTTGGCTGTCCCACGCTCCCGGGATTAATTATATAACTGCAGGCCCCGTCAAGCTCCATCTCTTTGTTTCCGGGGTATGTCCCGGTGACCTTCCCGCTGCTCAGTTTTTTTGAATATACATAGGGTTTGTGAGTATGTCCCACAAACAGGATCTCCCTGTTCTGTGAAAAAGACTCTCTGGCCATCTCGATGGAATCCAGATAATACCAGTTCCTTGTGTTGTTGGGCGTCGAATGACAGATTGCCGCATTTTCATACACGGTTTTATACTTCAATCCTTTAAGAAAACTGAAATGGTTCCCGTCCATCTGCTCCTTTGTCCAGAGAAGAGCCTCATAGGCATTTCTGTTAAAGCATGAGATATCTGTAAAATTTATCACGCCGGCGTCATGATTTCCCATGATATTGACCACGTTGAAACCCGCGGCAAGTTCTTCATCCTCGGGAGACAAGCTGGCAGATTTATATCCGCTCATGGCCATCACCATGTCCATGCACAGCGCGGGATCCGGGCCGTAACCCACTATGTCACCGCAGTTGATGACCGTCTTGATCTTATGTTCCTTCAGATCCTTAAGCACCGCCCGCAGCGCTTCAAGATTTGAATGTATATCCGCAATTATTCCAATCTTCATATTACTCCGTTTCAAGCCATGCTGTCCAGAAAGGCATGAAGTTTTTTGTCAAATTTGGGTGAAGCGTATTTATCGCACAATCTGAGCCCCTCTGAAATCACCAGTTTCTTGTCCTCGCCTCTCACTGTCAGCTCATAAACACATAAGATGACCAGCGCCCTGTCGATAAGGTTCAACTCATTAAAATCACCTTTAAATTTGTCAGCCACAACGGCTTCCATGTCCCCGGTCCGGGCCACAAGGTCATTCAGCATGATTGCAAAATATTCACCGCTTATTTCTCTGACGTCCGGAAAAAATTCTTTTGTGATATCCTCCCAGGGAGAAGACTGCCCCCCCTGCCTGAAGAAAAGGTGGCTGTACAGATGCTGCAGGAGCGCTTCTCTTATGACTTTTTTTGTTTTTATATCCATTTTTCCGGACATATACTATAACTTTCCGGAGATATCCATCATCTCAATGAGTGACAGGGCGGCATCCCAGCCTTTGTTCCCCATTTTTGTCCCCGCGCGTTCTATAGCCTGCTCGATGTCGTCAGTCGTGAGCACTCCAAAGGCCACAGGCACTTTTCCCTCCATTGCAATATGGGCTATACCCTTGGATACTTCAGCGGCCACATAGTCGAAGTGGGGTGTGCTGCCGCGAATCACAGTAGCCAGGGAAATAACGCCGTTGTAGTTTCCCTTATCCACTATCCTGCGGAGCATATATGGTATCTCAAAAGCCCCGGGCACAAAATATACATCGATATCATCACTCTTGCCCCCGTGCCGCACGAAACAGTCCTGAGCTCCCTCAAGGAGCTTTTTATTGATAAACTCATTGAATCTGGATGTGATTACAGCGATCTTCTTTCCATCCGCTTTCAGTTTTCCCTCTATAAATCTCATAAAAACCTCCCTATATATTGTCGATGAGATGCCCCATCTTCTCTTTCTTCGTCTTCAAATACTTGCGGTTATGCTCACTTACCTCTCCCATAAGAGGCAGTCTTTCCACGATCTCCATATTATATCCGGAAAAAGCAACGATCTTCTTGGGATTGTTTGTCAGGAGTCTGATCTTACTCACACCAAGATCAAAAAGAATCTGAGCACCAATACCATAATCTCTCAAGTCAGGAGCGAATCCCAGAGCCACATTAGCTTCAACTGTATCCATGCCTTCGTCCTGAAGATGATAGGCATGTATCTTGTTCACGAGCCCGATGCCCCGTCCTTCCTGACGGAGATAGACGACTACTCCTGTCCCGGCTTCCTCCACCATCTGCATGGCTCTATGCAGCTGATCGCCGCATTCACATTTCAAGCTGCCCAGAGCGTCTCCTGTGAGACATTCTGAATGTACGCGCACAAGCACTGGTTCACCGCCTGAAACATCACCTTTCACAAGGGCGATATGCTCCTTGCCGTCCAGTGTGTTGATATAGCCGTAGAGCTTAAAGTCACCATATTGAGTGGGTAAATCTGCCACTGCCTTGCGTCTCATGAACTGCTCGTTGGACATCCTGTATGCAATAAGATCGGCAACGCTGATTATGGGCATGTTTTCCTTCTCTGCAAACTTCAGCAGTCCCGGAAGCCTCATCATATGGCCGTCTTCATCCATGATCTCACACAACACTCCCGAAGGATTCATGCCCGCGAGTCTCATAAGATCCACTGCGGCCTCAGTATGCCCCGCTCTCTCAATAACACCGCCGTCTCTGGCTCTGAGTGGAAACACATGCCCAGGCACCACGATATCTTCGGGTCCGGCTTCGGGGGATATTGCTGTCTTTATGGTATGTGACCTGTCATAAGCGGAAATACCCGTTGTGACGCCTTCTCTCGCCTCGATGGACTGGGTAAAAGCCGTCTCAAGATGAGCTTCGTTCATATCTGTCATCATCTTCAGACCTAAGCGGTCCACCTGTGATCCGGTCAGGGAGAGGCAGACAAGCCCA
>CAZGIO010000014.1:976-3141 GCA_964525975.1 uncultured bacterium | reverse complement strand
CTTCAGGTTTGGCCTTTTCCCCTGCCATGAACAGATCCCCTTCGTTCTCCCGGTTTTCATCATCGACCACGATGATCATCTGTCCCGCTTTCAGCCGGCGGACAGCCTCCTCGATGGTGCTGAAACCATTATCATTTGTCTTTACCATTTTTCAAGAACCTCCTCAAGTCCTTTTCTTTTGTCTTTCCTGTCGTAATCCAGTTTATTCAAAATATATTTTCCGATTATGTCATATTCCACATGGCACAGAGAGCCCCTCTCCATATTTTTCAGCGAAGTGTTCTCCCACGTGTGTGGTATCACACCCACCTGAAACGATCCGGGACTGGTCTTATAGACCGTAAGACTGATCCCGTTGACAGCCACAGAACCTTTTTCCACGACCAGCTCATTGCGTCCATGGGAAAATGATATGATGGACTGCCCTTTGACCCTGCTGATCCCGGTGACTTCCACTATGCCGTCACAATGGCCCTGGACAATATGTCCGTCCAGCCTTCCGTCAGCCTTCATGGCCCGCTCCACATTTACAATCCTGCCTCGCCGGTACTGATCCAGCAGCGTGCCTTCCCTGGTGGGCTTCATCACTTCAAAGGTGTAAACAGCATCCTGTATCCCGGTCACCGTAAGACACACGCCGTCGCACGCGACGGAATCACCTATGGAGACCTGATCGAAAAAAGGTATATGAAAAGCCAGTCTGAGGAGATTCCCCTCACGCCGGCAATCCTTTATTTCCGCTGTGCCTTCTATGAGTCCTGTAAACATATCAAACAAAACCTCTCAGCATCATGTCACAACCATACTGTTTCCAGCTGATCCGCTCAAGCTTGAGCGCTTCTTTAACGAACCGGGTCTTTCTTCCCGCTGCGGGGGAGATGCCTCCGCCCAGCAGTATGGGAGCGACAAACACGCAGACTTCATCAAACAGCCGGTTTTCAATAAACCATGTGAGGACAGAAGCCCCGCCTTCAACAAGCAGCGAGTTAATATTTTCTTCGTTCAGTATGGTGATGAACTTATCAGTGAGGCCGTCTCCTGTCTTGTTGAAATTATAAGTTCGAAAACCTGATATATCAAGATTTTTCTCTCCCAGGAGAAACCCGCTTCCCTCCTCAAAAACCCTGTATTTTCGCGGTTCCTTTATCCTGTGATCACCGTCCATCACGATCTTTTCGGGCTGAAATCCTCCGGGGTTGTTTCTTGCGTTCAAGCGGGGGTCATCTGCTATCACAGTGCCCGAACCCACAAGGATTCCCTGAACATTATGCCTCATCCTGTGCACTTCTTTCCTGCTTTCTTCACAGGATATCCAGGAGGCGTCTCCGCTGGAGGCGGCAATAAATCCGTCGGCGCTCATGGCGTATTTTAAGATGATATATGGTCCTCTCCCGGAGATATTCTGTAAAAGAACTCGGTTTATATAAGCCGCTTTCTCGCTCACATGTCCGCAGGAGACCTCCACGCCCCCTGCCAGGAGTTTTTTTATACCCCGCCCCGCCACAAGGGGATTGGGGTCCTCCATGGCTATATAGACTTTTTTTACGCCCATTTTGAGTATAAGCTCGGTGCATGGAGGCGTCTTCCCCTGGTGTGAACAGGGTTCCAGGGTCACATAAAGCTCGGCGCCTTCAGACACATCCCGGGAGACATCCAAAGCCTCCACTTCCGCATGGGGGCCTCCGAAAGCCCTGTGCCTGCCGGTCTTGACCACTTTGCCGTGGGCTGCACAGCCCCGTCTGACTTCTCCGCCAGATCCAGGGCTCTTATCATAAAAATCTCATTGTATCCCATTATTAAGCCTTCCGTATTCCTTTAAAGCAAACCGGTCTGTCATGCCGGCGATATAATCGGCGGCAGTCCGTTCCAGTCCATTTTTCTCTATGCCGGAGCGCATGGACAATGGAAGCAGGCTGGGATATTTCACATATGCCTGAAACAGCCCTTCCACACAGCGTTCAGCGCTCACGCGCATGCGCTCCACCCGGGGATGCCTGTACATGTTGTCATAAAGATATCCCTTAAGCTCGCGCCTTCTCTTTTCAGCAGGGCCGCTCAGCCGGGCCACCGGCTCGTTTCTCTCCCTGAGACTCTGAACCGATCCTATCCCCAGACTCTTCAGATCCGCCAGCAGCTGCTGATCGGTTTGGTTGCGAATGGTCAGG
>CAZGIO010000014.1:0-966 GCA_964525975.1 uncultured bacterium | reverse complement strand
CTCAACAAAATCATTCACACAATAAGAGATGATGGCGCTGATCACCCTGAACTTTACCGCTTTGCTTTTACCCCGTTCCTTCAGTTCTTCTTTAGCCATCTTCCATACTTCCACATCATCCAGTGCAGCCCGGTCCAGCAGTCCTGACTCCAGCCCGTCGTCGAGGTCATGGTTCAGATAAGCGATCTCATCTGCCATGTCAAGGATCTGCGCCTCCAGTGTGGGTACCGTGTCCAGCCGCAGCAGTTCTTTCAGGTCATTATTGCGCGGCGTATCATAGGGCCGGGAATGCTTGATGATACCCTCAAGGGTCTCATAAGAAAGGTTCAAGCCGTTAAAATCCACATACCGTTTTTCCAGCGAAGTGACTATCCTGTAGCTCTGCCTGTTATGTTCAAATCCTCCCTGGGCTTCCGTGAGCCTGTTAAGTGCTGTCTCACCTGTATGCCCGAAGGGTGTATGCCCCAGGTCATGGGCCAGGGCAAGAGCTTCCACGAGCTCCATATTAAGTCCCATTCTTTTTGCCACGCTTCGGGCGATCTGGGAGACTTCCATTGTGTGTGTCAGGCGCGTTCTGTAATAGTCCCCTTCGTGATTCACGAAGACCTGGGTTTTATACTCAAGTTTCCTGAATGCCTCGCAATGTATGATCCTGTCGCGGTCACGCTCGTAAACTCCCCGCTTATCGTGAAATTTTTCTTTATTAAATCTCCCGAGGGAGTCTGAGTCTTTCATGGCAAAACCGGCTAAACTATACATATTTAACCTCCTATGAAATAATAGCATACCTGTATTTTTTTGCAATCTTTTCCGGATTTTGCTTGACATCCGTCTTTATAAAGATACCATTTCTTTAGCAATAAATTTCTTGTTTTGTCAAGGATTAACTTAGTAAGGAGGGTGTAATGAACGCTTACGTAAAAAAAGTTGTAGATGATCTTAACAAAAGGTATCCCTGGGAGAAAG
>CAZGIO010000013.1:6712-18652 GCA_964525975.1 uncultured bacterium | reverse complement strand
GCTGGCTGCAGCGGAGTTAAGACTGGAAGACTGTAAAAAAGGCATACTATCAATGGATGCATCGGGCAATAGGCATGAAGTGATTTTTAAAGAGGACGCAGATATTAATATGATCATGCGCCTTGTGGAGATCTACGGTTCAGACATATCCTTTGATGTTACAGGATCCGTGAAAGCAGTGCTTAATATCGGTGATAATGATGTATTTGAGACCATGAGTCAGCTGATTCAGAATATTGAAAATGGAGGCAGAATATGAAAGACAATATCAGAGTACGATTTGCGCCCTCACCTACAGGATATCTTCATATTGGAGGCGTAAGAACAGCGTTGTATAATTATTTGTTTGCCAAACATAATAACGGGACATTTCTCCTCAGAATAGAGGATACTGACAGAGAACGTTCCACTGATGAGTCAGTACAGCAGATATTTGATTCCATGGGATGGCTCGGACTCATAAGCGATGAGGAACCTGTCTATCAGACTGACAGAGCGGAAACATACAGGGACCTGGCGAAAAAGCTTGTCCGTGAAGGGAAAGCATATTACTGCAGCTGCACAAAGGAAGAACTGGCTGCCAGGAAAGAAGCCCAGGAGGCGCAGGGTGTCTTTGAAGGTTATGACGGGACTTGCAGAGACAAGGATCTCGCCGGCGGACCGGATATGGTGATCCGCCTTAAGACGGATAATGACACGGACCTCTCTTACGAAGACCTGATAAGGGGGAATATAAGGTTCTCTTCAGCGGATATTGATGATTTTATCATACTCAGATCAGACGGTTTTCCCACATATAATTTTGCCGTGACTGTGGATGACCACAGCATGGGCATCACACACGTCCTCAGAGGCGATGACCATATTATTAATACTCCAAAACAGATCGCCGTCTACAAAGCCCTTGGTTATGAGCCCCCCGCCTTCGGCCATTTTTCCATGATACTGGGCAGCGACAGGACAAGGTTGTCAAAAAGACATGGAGCTACATCTGTCTCTGAATATGCGGACAAAGGCTACCTTCCCGCGGCTCTTCTCAATTATCTCGCTAAACTGGGCTGGGGTTATAAGGATAAGGAGATCTTTACTTCATCTGAACTCATTGATTGCTTCTCCCTTAAAGGAGTGAACAAGGCTCCCGCCGTGTTTGATCCCGAAAAGCTTGACTGGGTAAACCAGGAGCATATCAAGATGGCTTCGGGAGAAGAACTTGCCAGTCAGAGCATGCGGTTTGTATCTGAAGCGGGACTTCCTGTGGATGAGAAAAGTCCCCGCTGGTTCATTGACTGCCTTGAACTGCTGAAAGGGCGGATAAAAAGACTTGATGAGATACCGGACCAGATCGCATTTTACTTTAATCCCCCGGAATCTTTTGAGCCGGATGCAGTGGCTAAGGTCATGAAAAAGACGACTCCGGAACAACTCTGCAGTTTTCTGGAAAGCCTTGAAAAAACCCGTGATTTTTCCCATGAAGCCCTGGAAGGTTCTGTCCGGGGTTATTGTGAGTCCAGCGGCGTAAAGCTGGGAGCTCTGGCACAGCCCCTGAGGCTGGCCCTTACGGGACGGACAGCAAGCCCGGGTATTTTTGAAGTGGCCGCTCTCATGGGAAAAGAAGAGACAGTCAGCCGGCTGAGATACTTTACTGATAAAATCAGTAAATAGTTAAAAAAATCACAAAAAACGGTTTGACAACTGCCCGGGGGTACATATAATCCTCCTGAAAGGGGAGGGGATAATGTTAAAAAAACTGGACCAGCGTCGTCTGGAAGCTGTAATATTTCTTGCGGTATTTTTATTCTTTTTCGGGTTTCTCGGGTGGCGTATGGGGATGCAGAACATGATATCCACACTCATGAAAACTGCTTATTCACTGCTGCTGGACACGGTTTTTTACATCATGGCGGTCACTGTGCTTTCCGGCGCACTTGGACGGCTGCTTATAGAGTTCGGTGTGGTCAGGCTCCTCGAAAGTATTTTTGCTCCTTTCATGCGGCCTCTTTTCGGGCTTCCCGGAGTGGCTTCTCTGGGAGCTCTGATGACTTTCTTTTCCGATAATCCCGCGATCATAGGACTGGCTAATGACAGGAACTTCAGTTCTTACTTTAAGAAATATCAGCTGATCTCTCTCACAAATTTCGGCACAGCGTTCGGAATGGGGCTTGTGGTGCTGACCTTCATGATAGGAAAAGGTTTTGTGCTCCCGGCATTTATCGGGCTGGCAGGTTCCATCGTCGGTGCCATGGTCTCAACAAGACTCATGCAGAAGATGATAAAAAATAAATTTCAGGACGCAATGGAACCTGCGACAGAAGGCCATGAGGAGAAGATCTCGTTTAAAAGCAGGGGAAGCGTCTTTTTGCGCGCAATTGACGCCATACTGGACGGAGGAAAATCCGGTGTGGATCTGGGCCTGGCTATCATCCCAGGTGTCCTGATCATCAGTTCCATTATTATGATATTGACTTTTTCCATGCCCGTCGGCGGGTATACAGGGGAAGCATTTCAGGGAGTCCCTGTCCTGCCCGGGATCGCCGGTTACTTCAGCTGGCTGTTTAAAGCACTTTTCGGGTTCACACACCCCGAAGCCATCGCTTTTCCCGTGACATCCCTGGGAGCTGTGGGAGCCGCGCTTTCTCTCATACCCACATTCATAGCCAGAGGCATCGCCGGTGGAAATGAGATTGCGGTATTCACTGCCATGGGCATGTGCTTCAGCGGATATCTCAGCACCCATACCGCCATGCTTGATGCATTGAAAAAAAGAGAGCTGACCTCAAAAGCCCTTACGGCGCATACAGTGGGTGGGATCTGCGCGGGAATATTCGCACATTATCTCTATATGTTCATCACATTTATTTCCTCTTGATTGTTGAAATCGCCCCGAATTCCTGTATGATGGATAAATGAGGACATTATATCTGCTGCTGTGCATTGCATTACTACAGTTTACATCATGCGCGTCTCTAAAAAAAAATAATCCCATAAGTGCAAAGATCCAATATGGAGCCGGTATGATGGAACTGGGACTCTTTGAGGATGCTGAAGCTTACTATCTGAACATTCTGGACATGGAAGAAGACGACTATGTAAGGGCGAGGATCTATAATAACCTGGCTGTGATCAGCGAACTCAAAGGAGAGTATGAAAAGGCAAGAGGATACTACAGGCAGTCACTTGATTTGAGACAGGATCCGGTGATCTTTGAAAATTACAAAAGGTTTACAGGTGGATTATGAGAAGGACAGTACTGTTTCTTATGGCTCTCATCCTTATATCCTGTTCCGTCAGAAACACACGGAGCATACCCGTGCGGACCCGTGTCCACTCTTTTTTCATGGAAGGTGAAAAAGCGGCTCTGATACAGCCGTTCACAAAAGGTCTGAAGGTCGACGGGATGCATGAAATTCTGGCTCAGGTGGGCAGTTCGATTATGAGAGGCAAGGTCGTCAAGGCGCGGTTCAGAAGAGTGGAACAGGGAAGCGAGCTGGAAAAATCAGCTGTGTTCAGCCTCGCAAGGGAGCGCGGCGCTCAGTTTGCCATCCTGGTCAGAAGTCTGTTCTCTTCCAAGAATGTGACCACAGAAGAGTCGATCTATCCCGATTATGCCCCAAAAAAAGATGCCGAATATGCGCGGTACGGCTATGTTGATACTGAGATCGAACTGGTCAGGCTTCGTGACCTCAAGACTGTGGACAAACAGTCCTTTTCCCATGTCTATCGCACATCGCCGATATTTGATAAGGACGAAGCGGCTGAGTGGGACAGAAACGCCTTCAAAAACGGCACAGCTGCGTCGTTTGCCCTCTATTGTGAATACCTGAAAGGTGATACACGGACATCCGAACGTGTGATATTCCTATATTAATCTGCTGATATTCCTGGCACTGTTTTTTACCGTCTCCTCAAGATTTTCAGAGAAGAGTATCATGGAGCTTGCTGCAATACCGCATCCTCCACTTCGTATCACCTGTCCGACATGGGATTCCCGGATTCCGCCTATGCCCACTACTGGTATGGAGACAGTCGCGCAGATCTGGCTGAATACATCGAGGGAGAGAGGGCGTGTGTTCTTTTTAGTGGCAGTTGAAAAGAGTGCTCCT
Organism: uncultured bacterium; assembly: GCA_964525975.1. Classification (GTDB taxonomy): domain Bacteria; phylum Macinerneyibacteriota; class Macinerneyibacteria; order Macinerneyibacteriales; family DSCS01; genus CAZJQC01. Next base: position 14,552 of record CAZGIO010000013.1, on the reverse strand, counting down.
GCGCCAATATAATCCGCTCCCGCATTTTCGGCCGCTGCCGCTTCAATGAGTGTGTTTGCAGAAGCGCCAATAATGAGTCCCGGGCCTGCGATTGCTCTCACCTGGGCGATCGTAATCATCATTTATGATCAGAGGTATCCCCGCATGATCGGTGACTTTCTTCATCATCAGCCCCAGTTCGACTGTCTCTTCCGTCGTGCGTCCCTTATCCCTTAGCTGGACCATGGTGACTCCGTAAGCTGCAGCTTTCTCAACAGCTGCGTACAGTGACCTGTGATGTTTCCCGTACGGTCCGGTTATAAGGTAAAGCCTGAGCTGTTCACGTAATAGTTTCTTCATATATTTCTCCGTTCCTTATGATCTCTTCTCCGCTGATATTGTAGAGGGCGTCTATGAACAAAGGCAGGAAAGTGCCCGGTCCCCCTGCCTGCCCGGCAGCCTTGCTGGCGGCAGACCTCATGAGCAGGCTGCTTCCCGCAGCTGCTGTAAACGGATCTGAACCCGCCGCGAGCAATGTTCCGCAGACAGCGCCAGCGATACATCCCGTGCCCGAGACAGCCGCTGAAAGAGAGGAACCTCCTCTGATTTTCAGGAGTCCGGCTTTGGACGCAGCAGTATCAACGGCTCCTGTCACGAGAACCGCTGCTCTGTATTTTTCTGAGCAGTCCATCGCGGTCCTGGCAGGTTCTCTTTGGCTTTTTACGGCGCTGACAGCTGCACCGGAGCGGTCTCCGTAAGTGATATAAGCGATCTCGGATATGTTGCCCTTGATGACACTGAATCTAAAGCCGCTGAGCAGATCGTCAATGAGCGCGCGCCTCAGCTTTGATGCTGAGCATCCCACCGGGTCAAGCATAGCCGGGATACCATGCTCTGCTGCTGCGGACAGGGCTGCGATGCAGCTTTTCCTGGAATCTTCACCTGGCGTGCCGCTGTTGATCACAAGTGCGGAAGAGAGCGCGGTTATCTCCGCGCTCTCTCTGGAATAATCCGCCATGACAGGATCCGCGCCCAGTGCTGTCAAGGCTCTGGCTGTGATACCTGCTGATACATGGTTTGTGATCACATGCACACGGGGCTTGTCTCTTCTTATAATATTCAGGTATTCAGCCACCTGGGTCTTCAGAGTCTCTGATCTATTCATCTCTCCCCGCTTTAGGATTGATCCGGCTCAGAAGGACAAAAAGAGCTCCAGTGACTACCATGACAGGCAGTGTGGCTCCGCCTATGAACCCGGTCCTGAGGAATACATGGTATAAAACCACTCCCGTCGCCCAGCTTGCAGCAGAGGTCCACCTGATCTTCACCTGTCTTGCCTTTCTGTTCTTCAGAATAAAATAGTCAGTAAGCAGCACCGCGAACAGAGGGGCAAAAAGAGACCCGATGGCGTAGAGGAAATTTTCATACTGCCTGATGTCCACAACGAGGGCTATGCCTGTTCCCACAAGAGCGGTGATGATAGCGGCGCTTTTCTCATTGAATTTTTTAAAGATGTTCAATGATGTGACACCCGCTGAATAGGCATCCATAAATGTCGTGGTGACCGTGGATATAAAAAGGATGGCAAGAGCGATGATACCCAGTTTCCCAATGGAGATGATCATGCCGGGATCCGCGCTTCCTGCTACGATGGCGCCTCCCAAGCCAATTATATACATCCATGAGCTGCCTGTGAAATATCCCAGCCAGCTGCCCAGGGCTCCGGCTCTGCCGCTTTTGGCAAAACGGGTATAGTCTGCTATCAGAGGAAGCCATGAAAGGGGCATGACCACATTCAGCTCCAGAGCGTTGCCTATGCCTATGGGATCTGAACCGGCTGTTGATGAGAATACAGCGGGATGGCTGAATATCTTGTAACCAAGCCATACTGTAAGAAGAAGCAGCAGGGATACTGCAACACTGTTAAGCCTTTTCCAGCCCTTTGTCCCCATCACTATCCAGAGACATATGAGAGCGCCGATGACAATGTTCCAGAGCCATGCCATATCAAGGTTCCAGAGAGATGTTGTAATGTCGTTTATAGCTCCTCCGCCCCAGATGATCATCACAGCAGTCCAGCCTATCAGCTGAAGTATGTTAAAGACGGAAAAGAAAACAGGTCCGTATGAACCGAACGATATTGCTGTGGATTGTATGGCAGGAATACGCTCTTTCGTACCTATGATTCCTCCCAGTACCATGATGGAAACACCCAGCACGTGTCCCGCTATGATAGCGGCCAGTCCCCTGGAGAAACCCATGGATGCAAGCAGTCCGCCAGTTGATATCTCGGCAATGGATACAGCGGCTCCAAACCAGAGCAGGAAAAACCCCGGTGTCCCCATATTATTTTGTTTATCAGTCATCTTCAACCTCCAATTGTTTATACAGTTTATAAAAATGATTTACCGGCCCGACACCTTTGCCGGGAGAGAATGAGTGTTCTATGGCTCCTGTTATGTATTTCTTGGCCATGGCTACAGCCTGCCCCACGTCATCACCCAATGCCAGTCTCGCGGCAATGGCTGAAGAGAGTGTGCAGCCAGTCCCGTGTGTATTTTTTGTGGGGATCCGTTTTGCAGTGAGTACAGAGATAGTGCCCCCGTTGTTCAGCACATCGTGGGAATCGCCGCTGTAATGGCCTCCCTTTACAAGGACAGCGCCAGGTCCCAGATCAAGAAGCTTCTCAGATGCCTCTTTCATCTGTTCCAGTGAAGTGATCTTCATCCCCGTAAGGGCTTCAGCTTCTGGTATATTGGGTGTGATAAGTGCGGCCAGAGGGATCAGGCGGGCTTTCAGCGCGTCCATGGACTCAGGTTTCAGAAGGGCGCAGCCGCTTTTGGATATCATCACCGGATCAAGGACAATATTTTTATACTGGTACTCCTGAAGCTTGTCAGCGATGATCCCGATTGTCGGCATAGCCGAAACCATACCGATCTTCACAGCATCGACCCTGATGTCTTCGAACACAGCATCGATCTGCGCCCCTACCATCTCCGGTGAGATCTCCTCCACTCCGAAAACACCCATGGTGTTTTGCGCGGTGACGGCGGTGATAACGCTCATGGCATATACACCCAGTGCGGACATGGCCTTTATGTCAGCCTGTATCCCTGCTCCTCCGCAGGAGTCTGAACCTGCTATGGTCAGTGCGTGTTTCATGATATACTCCCTTTGTCTCTCCGTTTGACCGCTTTGACGGTGAAATATCCGATAATACTTCCTCCCAGTGTGCTGAGGAGAAACGGGATCACAAAGAACAGCGCCCCTTTATCAGTGCCCATGAGTATCCTGGCAACGGGAAATGCAGCCAGTCCGCCGATGATGCCTGTACCGAAGATCTCACCTCCTGCGGCAGCCCACGGCTTTTTGAGCTTCCTGTAGCATAAACCGGCAAGCAGAGCTCCGAAGATGCTTCCCGGAAAAGCAAGGATGGTCCCTGTCCCCATGAGGTTTCTCAAAAGTGAGATGAATACAGCGTTCATAACACTGTATAACGGTCCCAGAAAGACAGCTGAGATCACATTGATGGCATGCTGTACAGGGAAACATTTGGATACTCCCACGGGAATGAAAATAAGATGCCCCGTGAGAACTCCCGCTGCAATAAGCACAGCGGAAAGAACAAGTTTTTTTGTCTTCATATTAATATACCCCCTTTAAGACAATAAGGGTGTTGGGGGTCATGTTGAGGAAATAGTAATTTTCCTACGCTGGCATTATCCAGTTCAGGTCGAGGGTTAAAGGTCCTTCCTTACTCTCAGCCGGTTTCCCAGCACCCCTAATCACTTGGCTCCATCTTAACACTAATATGATGATGCGCAACAGATTTCTGTTGTTGCAGCGGCAAACCGTGTATATGATGGATTATTGGAGGTCTGTTATGAAAAAAATGGTGTCTGTTGTGGGCAGAGGAGATGAACCCATGAATTCAGAAGCCTGGAAGATTGCAGAGAAGATCGGGTTTCTTCTTATAGAATCAGGTTTCAGGCTTGTGTGCGGCGGGCTGGGAGGCGTCATGAAAGCGGCCTGCAAAGGAGCGGCGGAAGCTCCCGGGCATATTGACGGTGATATCGTGGGCATCCTTCCGGGAGATAGTTTCAGCGATGCCAATGAGTTTGTGGATATACCGCTGTGCGCAGGAACAGGATATGGAAGGAATATCGCTGTGGCGTCCTCTCATGCTGTTATTGCCGTAGGCGGGGGAGCGGGGACTCTTTCGGAAATAGCCATGGCCTGGCAGCTGAAAAGACTTGTGCTCGCATGGGACGGCAACGGGGAAGGCTGGAGCGGGAAGGTGGCGGGACGCCGCCTTGACAGCCGCAGCAGGTTCAGCGACTGTATGGATGATAAGATATTCGGTTTTAAAACAGCTGGAGAGGCTATGTCCCTTCTTCTGGCAAAGTTAAAAGAATATTCATAAATCATCCAAGAAGGCTTGTAATAATAAAAAAATGCTGTAAAGTTAGACAGTAGGAGGTTTATATGAAAAAAATATTGTTTGTTGTGTTTGCAGTTCTCTTGGCCGCAGGATGCGCCAAGACCGGTTATGATGATATTCGTACAGTCATGAATGACATGCTCGATGCCCAGGAAGCATATGTGGATATGCTTGTGAGCGCTGAAAGCGCTGACGACGTTGCCGCGGGCATGGATGCCCTGGCAAAGGATATGGAGACAATAGGCCCTAAGATCAAAGAGCTTACTGAAAAATATCCCGATATCATGAAAAACAATCAGCTCCCTGAAGAGCTGAAAGACATCAATGAACGTCAGGCTGCCTTGCAGGAAAAAAGCAAAGAAATCTCCATGGAAAAGATCGGCCAGTTTATGAACGATCCCAAAGTCATGGAAGCTGCTAACCGCATGGGCGAAGCAATGAGAAAGATGATGTAATTCTTTAAGGGATGCCTCGGGGCATCCCTTTCTTTTTTTATCTGATAATAGTAAACTGACTTTTTTTATTGAAACCACAGATTCCGCCCCCATCCCTCCCGGAACACGGATCTTGAAACAGTTCTTAATGAAGAACCATAAAAAAGACTGCGTCTTTTCTTTATATTCAGTCAAAAGCCGTTGAAGTGAAAACAACGGAGGTGAACTTGTTCTCCCTTCCCGTCTTGTTCTGAATGTTGCACCTGCGGTTCTATTGTTCTTAATTAAGTATGAAATACGTAAACTCATGGATTTGTATTCAGCATCCAGGTGATATGAATTCAGCTCTTTTGAGAGTAATTATACCTTTCTCCATTCTCAGCTTCGCTTTACCCCGCACTTATAACCATTGCGATGACGATACAGATTTATGACTCACATCGTTATAAATGTCAAATAATTGATATTATTTCTTTTGAGTGCGGGAGAATACATTTAAAAGGCTAATCCCATTCATACATAATTGCTGTATACGAATCCAAATCGGGATACATACCAATAAACATCAATAATTCATCGAAGATGAACGTAACACCGTGTGGCTGTGAATAAAAGTAAACTTGTTTATTTTTGGAACAGACACATGGTGTGCAGCTCATAGGGTACCCATGAGTGGATGTTTATCTCTGTGCAAATGATCCAATTCGTGGAGATCCGTGAACTGGGGGGCAATAGAGGTGCATCCGTGGTGAATTAATAAAAAGCAGGATACGGATTACAGTTCATCTGATCCGTGGTGTATTATCTGCTTATCTGTCTGTATGCCTCGTATGCTCCCGCCGTGACAGCATTGGACAGGTTTATGGAACGGGTCTTGCCCGGCATGGGCAGTTTCAGCAGATAGTCGTTCCCATCCTTAAGTATCTCATCTGAAAGTCCCGCTGTCTCTTTGCCGAAGATGAGCATGTCGCCTGATCGAAACTCCGCTTCAAAATATGTGCGGGGGGCTTTCTTGGTAAAGAACCATTTTCTCCTTGTCCCGTTTTCTTTCCTGAATGCTTCATAGGAGTCCCATATTTTAAGGTCAAGATGCTGCCAGTAATCAAGCCCCGCTCTTTTAAGGTACTTGTCCTCCAGGCTGAAGCCCAGCGGCTTCACAAGATGAAGCCTGATATCAAGTGCGACACATAATCGGCCGATGGTGCCTGTATTGGGAGGGATCTCCGGTTCCACAAGGACGATCTCTATGAAGTCAGCCACTGATGATCCTTTCAATGAGTTCTGTGTAATCAATGCCGGCACTTTTAAACGACATGGGTACCAGGCTGAGTTCAGTCATGCCTGGAAGAGTATTGGCTTCGAGGAAATAGTGTCTTTCTCCGTGGAGCCTGAAGTCAAACCTCACTATGCCTTTCATCCCCATGGCTTCATAAAGCTTTACTGCTTCTGAAGCCGCGGTCTCGGCGATATCCGGTTCAATATCAGCGGGACAGATGTATCGGCTTTTTCCCTTGCCGTATTTGCATTCATAATCATAAAGCTCATTGACGGGAATGATCTCCACCATGGGATAAGAGACGCTGTTTAGAACCGGTACTGTCAGTTCGCGTCCAGGGATAAATTCTTCGATGAGCACAGCATCATCTGTGGCAAGGGCTTTTTCCAGCGCTGCAGGAAGCTCATCCGCGCTGTTTATCTTGGAAAGCCCCACAGTTGAGCCTTCGCAGGCGGGTTTGACGATGAGTGGATAGCTCATGTCTCCTGTATTGGGCAGGCCTTTATCATGGCGTTTATATGATGTCCATCCAGGCGTCGGTATGTTGTGATATTCCATGATGATCTTGGATATGATCTTGTCCATCCCCATGAAACTCGCGCCCATGGAGGATCCGGAGTAGGGTATTCCGCATATATCCAGGATCCCCTGGATATGTCCGTCTTCCCCGCTGCCCCCGTGCAGCATGATCAGTGCGAACTCAGGATCCATATCCTTTAAGAGGCCCAGCAGCGATATAAGGTTATCCATGCTGTTTTCCGCAATGGGTTTGTCTTTTTGAAGTGTAAAATCAGTGAAGATCTCGCTGCGGCCTGTGTCTACAGCTGTTACTTCATGGACGTTGTCCATATGAGCCATGACACCTGCGGCGCTTTTAAACGAGATATCCCTTTCAGATGAGCTGCCTCCGCATAAAAGTGCGATTTTCATACGTCCTCCCTTTATGAAGATTATAACATAAATTTTACTGTTTTCCTTAAAATTCAGAGGATGGGGAGATGGAGCCGGGAAAATACCGACTATTTGTCTTAATCTCTTATTCTTTATATTAATTTTACGGATTATCTTTTTTGAATAGGGTAAAATGTGTTATATTAGTATCTAGGGAGGTTTGTTATGCAGTCTAAATATTTGCTTTTATTCGCAGTCTTGTTATTGCTTTTTTCGGGGTGCCTTGAGGATCACAACAGAGGACCTGGATCCACTGGAGCTTACAGCTCTTGGTTGGGATTACTTTGAAAGCGCAGATGCCAGCGCGGGGCTTGACAGCGACAGTCTTTTCTGTGACGCCATCGAGCAGTTCGAGCTTGCGGTATATATGAAAAGCGATCTGGCCGATGCCTATAACGGCCTGGGATGGGCCTATATGAGGATCAATCTTGAGCCGGATGCTATTTTGAATTTTGTTGAAGGTTATCAATATTCTTATGGAAATATACGACGCCAGATGGCTGTGGGTCTTGGATCTCTCCTTTTACAGGAAAATGATCTTGCCAAGGCCTATTATGCCGCCCAGCTGCTTGAAGACGCGGTCTACGGGGACAGCAGGATGGGTGCCATAACAGCTGTAGTGCCCTATCCATGGATTTTTTCTCATGATATATCCATCAGCTCGGGGGATGTGCATCTTAACCTTTGTACAGCGTATCTTTTTCTTCACAGGAATGCTCCTGATCCGGGGAATATCCTGGGCACAACAGACGACCC
>CAZGIO010000013.1:0-6702 GCA_964525975.1 uncultured bacterium | reverse complement strand
GGCGTCCAGGCAGTATTCGAAGATCATTCCAGAGGTCAGTATTACATTGCTGAACAGGTGCTCGGTACAACGGATCAGAGAGTGGTTGAGATGTATGACCTGCTCATCGCAGTCAGCGGAGTGTAAGGGGGGAATATGAGAAAAATAACACTTTTTTGCCTTATTGTATTGTTTGTGTCGGCGGCAGGGGCTCAAAATACAGTGCCGTATCCCTTTATCAGCATGGAGAAGTATAATAACGATACCGGGGCGTCACTCTCATGGTGGCATGGACCAGATTCGGCGTTTATCGAATCCCCCACGTATAATCCTCCTTTGCCGAAATTGAAAGATATGTATGTTGCGGATTTCAACGGGGGAGATCCCGATCTGGTCTTCTTCGACCGGAACAATAATTCATATAAGGTCGTCCTGGATGTATCTGTCCAGCTTGGGGACTACACTAACCTGGGATATGCGTCGGAGTATTATGCGTCGTTTTATATCAATGACGGCTTCAATGATATCCGTGATGTCGCCGTTGGGGACTTCAATGATGACGGTGTGGATGACATCGCAGTGGTCTATTACGATATTTCAGGGGCCACTTCCTCCAGAGTGGGTGTCTTCTCAGGGGTTAATTATTCCACCTGGGCCGGGGATAATCCCATTAACGGAGAGGGTGATTTCGACCATATCTTCTTTATGGAGAAACTGGACCGTAATTCCGAGGTCTATAATATAGAACTCACGGATATTGATGACGATAATATCGCAGACCTGATCATCGCCGACCAGGGACAATGGGACTCGAGGAGATCTACGGCCTCAACATCACACTCTGGTCCCCGCGCCACGCCGACGGTGGACGGCGACACCGTCTATACATTGAACCATACAGATCCCGTGACCAGCAGGTCTCCTGTTGCTCCCGGAACCATGATCATCATCAGACGGCCCTATAATCTGGGCATCACCCTGGACGGGGATGAGAGGTTCGGCGAGAACATCGCCTTCGATCCCGGCATGGATATGCTCTATATATCCGATGCTTTTAAAGGGACCGGAGACTTCGGCAGCGGAGTACACTGTCTCCATATCTTTGACAGCCTGGATTACCTGGGATGGACGTCTGATGTGGAGATCGGTTATCCCGAAACAGGTTTTGATGCCGATCATGGGGATATCTATGCCTATATATCCCAGCCTGCGGGTCTGAACTATACTCTTTTCATGGGCAATGCTCTGGATGTGGGAGACGTGGACGGAGACGGGCTGCCGGATCTTATAATAGGGCAGTACGGGAATATGGATAACCTTAAAAACAGTATCTATTTTCTCATGTATAGCGTAGATGACTTTTTTACTCAGTCCTATGCCGTTATAGAACCCTATATAGCTTTAGGCGTGGAATTTGATACGGGACGTTACCCCATGGATGAACCGGATATGTATACAGGTCTGAAAGCCATGCTGGAGGATCTGGACAATGACGGTAAGGATGACGTGACCCTGGGCATGCACTATCAGCAGTGTCGGGCACCGCTTTCAATCGGCGGCACCTATGATACCGGCGCGGTATATGTCTATTTTGCCGATACGGTGGACGCCCTTATCGGAGCAACGGAGATGCTTAATGTCACTTCTCCCGCCGATATCACCATCTATGGAGAACACGGAGGCTCAAATTTCGGCAGCGGGCTCTGGTGTTACGATCTCAACGGAGACGGATATAACGAACTTTATGCAGGCGCTTCCAGATTTTCTTCGGCGTATGATGATACCATCGGAGACAACAATGTGGAGTTTTTCGGCAAGGTATACCGCTTCAATATGAACATGGACGGTGTTAAATTTGTCAATGAGTCCGGTTATGAAACCGATACCGTGACCAGAGGACGAGCTGTGGAACCCAATGACGGTGACAGTGACACGTCCTTTACATTCAAGATCTACTGGCGAGATGAAGGCAGGATCAACTGCATACCACAGGGGCTTACCCTCACTGCTGACCATATGGTGGACGGCTGGTCCAGCATAAACGCCACTTTTCCCAAGACCATCGACGGCGGGTTCGACCCCAGAAGTGAAAACATATTTGAATGGACAGACATACTCCTGTCCATATCAGGCTTGACCTTCAGCGGCGGACAGGGTTTGGAATATTTCGGCATGAACTTTGATATTATCGACAGCACGACATTTGTTTCCTATCTTCCCGACGGCATGGCAGGAAACTGGATCAACTTTCACGACAGACCCCCGGAGATCAATTTCCTGGGAGACTATCCCGACGGATTTGACCAGACGACTGTGAACAAAGGCGAATGGGTCCATTTTCAGGTGGAATACATGGATCCCGACGGGCAGCGTCCTGAGAACGAAGGGTATAATTATGTCTTCGTGGATGTGAACAACAGCGGCACTCAAGAGACCGAGGAACTGCTGTGGCTTTCAGCGGACATGGAAGCGGATTATCCCAATCAGCCATTGACTTATCGAGGCCATATTTCTTCCGATAAGTTTTATGAAGTATTTGATCTGATGGAAGAGGGAACCATACCAGACCCTTATGTGATACCCTATACCATCATTCTTACAGAGTACCTGGATTCAGGAGAACCCTATGTCTCAAATCCCACAGTTGATTTTGACATGACGTTAAGCCTTGATCCTCACATGGACCTGCCCGATTCAACGGATCCCGTGCGGATCGAGTTTGTGGATGATTTCCCCTATAACGGGAAACGGGCCGTTACTCCTGAACTGGGCATACCTAATGAGATGCATATATTTAAAGTAGTCTATTATAATGAACTTCACCCCTATGAAGCTCCTCCAAGCACATATATAACCTTTTCCGGCTCTGATGATACATCGGGCACCGGTTATTCTGTGCAGAAGACCATGAATGAAGGAGACCAGCTTGATACAGACTGGGGAGACGGCAAGGAATACGTGCTCACCATAGATTTTTCCACAGATCCCGAATTTGCGGATATCAGTCCCGACAGCAGGATGAATATTAATTTCTATTTTGAAGACAGCTACAGCAATCTTGCAGTCCAGCCGGTATTTCCCGACGGGACGGTCTATACGGAGTATGAAAAAGCCATGATGGCGTTTTTTGTGGATTTCAGCGACGCGCTTCTCATCTATAACTATATAGACAGAGGAAAAGTGAATGTCTTTATACCGTTTGTGGCTTCCCAGCCTGCGAACACGCAGATAGTGATGAATGTGTCCCCTGCGATTGCTTTGGGGGACAAATTCCCCATGAAGTATGTGCAGTTTAATCCCGATTATGACAACTTCGAGGAAGACTGGGTGCTCATGCCCAATATAGATTTCACCAGGTTTAATTTCATCTCAGAAGCTTCTCCGGGGACATATACGCTGACGTTTGAGTTTCTGCGGGACGGGTCCGTAGTGCCTGTAACCACTCCGGCTCTGGACCTGGATGTAGCCATGTTCCCTGGCGGCGGCGGAGCTGTGGTAGGTATGGGCATGTTCTCCATAGAAAACCGCGGAACAAATGATATAAAGGCCATCGTGGGAAATAATGATCCTGATGTGCTTTCTCTGGCTGTCACGGCTTCAGAACCTGAAGGGCTCTGGATCTCCGCGGATAACCTGGGTGATCATGACGGTATATTCAGAAAGATCACCAGAGATAATTACCAGTTTATCGGAAAAAACAGCGGCTGGATAACCGGGTCAGGAGATTACGTGATCCTGAAAGATGACGCCGCTCCGGTGATCCATTCCATCCTCTATGACCGGGGAAATCTGGAGATACAAAGTGAAGATAATCTTTCTGGCATCGACGAATACATGGTAAAGACCGATGACGGGAAAGTGTTCAGATCTGAAAACGGCATGTTCACAGGAGATTTCCTCACAGAGGGACGCAACAACCTCTCATGCACTGTGACTGATCATATGGGCAACAGCGTCACAGAACATACTGTTATATACGTGGGTATGGTGAACCCGTTGTTCGAGAGTGATAAAAAAATATATAATTATCCCAACCCGTTCAATCCCGAAACAGATATAGAGATACTTGTGGAACAGAACGGGAAATATACATTAAAGATATATGACGCACGGAGACGGCTTGTCCGCAGTTTGTTCAGCGGCGGCCTTGAAGCCGGTGTGAGGTCGTTCCACTGGAACGGCAGGGATAAGCACGGCAGGGAGTGCCCCAGCGGTGTCTATTATGCCATCTTCCAGGGAGGCGGCTCACGAAGTGTTCATAAACTGACTCTCATAAAGTAAGGGGAACTTATGTTAAAGAAAGTATTTGTTTTACTGTTGTTATCCGCGCTCTGCCTGGGCACAGCTCTTGCTCAAGCAGATTACGGGCAGGTCACAAAGATCGACGGGACGCTGATCAAGTCCACAGACGCCGGAGATAAAGAGATGTCAGAGGGGGAGATCATTTTCATGGATGACACCCTGAAGACAGGAGCCGGCAGTTACGCTGAGGTCAGGTTCAGGGGGCGGAAATATCTCATTGATGAAAGCACGGAGTTTACTTTAAGGCAGATCACGACACCTCCCAGGACGGATCGCAAAAATGCCGCAAAGATCGATTATATAGTGGGTGTGCTTGAACTCATTGAGCAGACTCAGAGCCAGGTCTTGCGGGTGGGTGAGTTACTGAAAGTGGGCGATGTTGTTAAGACCGGAGACAACAGTTACGCTGAACTGCTTTACGGCGACAAGGTCATGGTAAAAGTGGCGGAAAACACCACGCTGGAGATCAAGGAATTTGAAGAGAAGAAGAAGACGCTGAAACAGCTCCTTGGAAGGATCTGGGTCAAGGCCCGGAAACTTGTGGCTGAAAAATTTGAAGTGGAGACCAGGTTCGGAACCGCGGGAGTCCGGGGCACCAGCTTTGGAGTCTCAGTAGACAGCGCAGGGGGGCTTGATATCGACTGCGAAGAGGGACTTGTGTATATGAGGACTCCTGCGGGAGAAGAGATGGAGATCCCCGCGGGAAGCAGATGCGGTATAAGACCCGACGGTACACTTAAGGATATGGTTCCCCGTGATGAGAAAGAGGGATTTGAATCCTTCGGCGGGGACGATACAAAGAAGGATGATACCGCTTTTCTGGAAGCGCTGGGCAGTCTGAAGAAAATGCTCGCTTCCATAGAAGCTGAACCCACTGAAGAGAAGATCGTCAAATTCCTGGGAGCTCTGAAAGAACTTGAAAGGACCATGCCCGCTGAATATGCTGAGCATCCTGAATACCTGAAGATCAAAAGAGAGAGCGGGATATATATATCGCTTATTGAAAAAATATCAGCACTTGTGGCGTCTGTTGAAAAACTTGCCGCAAAACTTCTCGAAGAACCTGAAGGGGAGCAGTATGAACAGCTGATATCTGAGCTGCAGGAGTTGAAAAGCATTTATGAAAAGTATGCAATATTTTCTGAGAAGATGAAAGAACTTGAAAGCGCGGCTGAGATCATCAGAAAAAAACTGATGGATGAGTCCACACAGGAAAAAGATGAGAATATCCTGTATATGGCCATGGAAAAAGAGATCCTGAAATGGGAGGCTCTTCTCAGTGTAAAGACATCTGTTGTGGATTTCAGGCTCCTTGAGATGAATATAAACAGATTTGACGCGGTGGCGGGAGACTTGATCAGGAAGACAGAAGAGGAAGCAAAACGTGCCGCAGATGCCGGCCTCTCACAATGGGAGAGGCAGTGGGACGCCCTTTCAGACAGGCTTGAAAACCTGCAGTCGGAAGGACGAAGGCTTCGGGAGATCGTAAAATTTGAGAATTACGTCTACAGCCGTGTGTCGGCCACACGTGAAAAAATATATACGTTCAAACAGGAACTGGAAGCTTTTTCTTCATATACTGATTCCGCTTCCCTCTGGATCGAACAGGCGGTGAATGCTGTGAACACCGGTGAGAACCTTATTAAATATTCAACGGAAGCCAGGACCTGGTACAGGTTGGGTACACGCTATGAGGGATTGCGCGCCGAGTTCTCAAGTTACGAGAACCTCATAGAAGACGCCAAACGCAGAGGTATATTCTATACCTCCTCCAGGATATTGAAGGAGTATGAGGAGATCGTCAAACTTACCAACGGTTTTAAAGTCAAAAAAGGGTGCTGCCTTGTGACCATGAACTTCGGACAGTTGAGGCGGATCTTCATCCTGCTTAAAAATTTCTTTATGACTTCAGACGGAAGGAGCCTGCTGTGAAAAGGATGGCTTTGCTCATTGCGGCGCTGTGCCTGTTTGTTTTGTCCTCTTACGGTGATATGACGGGTTATATCTACCTTGGAGGAGGCTTTGACAGGTCTGTTACCAGCGAGATTGACGGTACGGAGATAACAGATGACACGGGATACGGGGAAGGGACCCTTTCTCTCACATGGAACAGACAAACGGGTTTTTACGGCGTCTATGCCCTGGTAAACAGAGATGACTTTTATTACGAGATGACAGGAAAACTGTCTTACGGACAGTATGATACATTTCTGGGAAATATAAACAGTTATGTCTCATATTCCAACCTGGACGATATAACAGATTCCGATAATGACAGCGGTAAGATGACTTTTTATTTCCAAACGGTTAAATATATAAGCGATCGGTCATACATGGGCTCCGATCTGAGTTGGGACCATGTGGATTACGCCGATGAGACCCTTGGCCTTTATGATTATGATGATTATTCTCTCTCCCTTA
>CAZGIO010000012.1:0-19095 GCA_964525975.1 uncultured bacterium | reverse complement strand
CATATGTGATCTGGACCTCTGAATCAGGAGGTATTGTGGCTGTTTCAAGGATCTGCACCACGCCGGTGAGATAATCTATAGTATAATCTTTCCCTCTCTGCAGCACATCTCCGTCCACGACCACACGCTCACTGTTCTCAATGATCCCGAACTGGTTTAAGGAAAACAGGGGATGCGTGGAAGAATACTCAGAATAGAGCTTGTATTTACTCTCTCTGGACTGATCATTTGAATAAACTTCGCTGTTGTCAAGCTGCTCCATGAGCGCAATAAACACAGAGTCACCGATCTCCGCCCTGATCTGCGCAAGCCTGGGAGGCAGATCGGCTGATATCCCAGAAGGTTCACTCTCATCCAGAAAAGAAACCATGTTAAAAGGCTGCAGAGACGCAGTTTCCACAATATCGTTTTCATAATTTGAAAAATCTACTCTGCCCTCTTCAAGATCCAGATATTTCAGATCCACATTACCGTCATTATCTCTGTCCAGACCGAAGAGATGGAGATATGAATAGACCCTCTCCTCCAGGTCTTCACCTGTTACTTGTATTTCCGTTGCCCCTGCCACATCCAGGATGTCCAGTGTTATTCCCCCATAATCCACATCTTTGCCGCTGACCATATAGATATTCCTGAGCATAAACGCGTCACGTATAGCCTGCTGGTCCACTTCATTCCTGTTGGTATATATAATCTCGCCGTAGCTGAAATTCTCCACATCGGGATCTCCATACGGTATCCCGTTGGCGTCGGTAAATATCGCGGCGACTGTCCCGCTGGATCCCATGGACATGCTTATATTGATAGTGCCCCTTTCATAGTCTATCAAATAGTCCACCCCTGCTGTCATAGGCTCAAAATAATATTCGCCGTCATTCAATCTTGTGGCATCCTCTTCCTCTATGTATACACCATCATCATAATAGAGAAAAAGAGAGCCGTATTCCAGGGGAAGAGCAAGTCCCGGCAGACCCTGCTGCATGGATATCATGACTGGATACGTCACATAAACAGTGCTGTTTGTGTTTTTCTGATAAAGAGAACTGTACCCGCTGAATGAAGCGCTTTTCGTAACGCCTTCTTCTTTAGTGACCAGAGCGTAATATGAGAAAGGCCCGGCACTGAGCATGCCTTTAGCATCTATCAGCTTTCTGTTGAAAGAGATAAGCTCTGTGCCGGGAAGACTCAGCGTGATGTCTCCCAATGCTATTTCCCTGACGATATCGTCTTCATTACCTTTATAGACCACTGATATATGTTCTTTATCCTCATCGCTCTTTGTATCATCATAGCTGACATCAATAAAGATCCTGTCTTTGATGACACCCTCCACTTCCACTTGTGTCTCCTGGTCTATTTTCGGATCGATTGTCCCTGAACTTTCCACAAAAGAACCGGTAACATCCTGACGGTTGGGGTAGTCTTGCTTGGACATCTCGAAATTCACAAGATTGCCTCCTGAGATCTTGATCGTTGAATCTTTAGTGATCCTGATATCGGGGATGATTCCCTGCTGTACAGAGGAAGGAGTTATCCTTTCCTGTGTCTTGTCAGGGGCGGTAAAAAGGTCCATATCTATTTTCAGCTCTGTACTGAAAAAAGGCAGATCAGCGGCATAATAAAACTCTTCAGGCAGCTCATAGGCTGTACCGGCGCTTATTATCATCAATAACAGACATATCAACAGTAATGATTTATTTAACACAATATTTCTCCAGCTTCTTTTAAGCACCACACATGCTTTTGGCCATCATAAGGACATTTTCATCCACACTGTCGCCTGCGATCATCCGTGCCACCTCTTCTATATGTTCATGGCTATCCAGTTTTCTCACCTGCGATATCGTGCGGTCATCTTTGGATATCTTCTCAATATGGAAATGGGACTCCCCGGCTGCAGCTATCTGCGGCTGATGTGTGATCACTATCATCTGATAGGACGCCGCAAGATCCTGGAGCTTTTTAGACACTTTTGCCGCTGTCTCTCCGCCGATCCCATTGTCGATCTCGTCAAATATCATGCATTCAACGGACAACCGCCTTGAGATCACAGATTTCAAGGCAAACAGTATCCTGGAAAGTTCACCTCCAGATGCGGTTTTCACCAGTGGATGCAATCCTTCTCCGGGATTCGCCTCTATGTAAAACTCCGCTGTTTCAGGGCCCAAACGGCTATAAGTCTTTTCTCTGAACAACACTCCCGAAGAAGTATTGCTGAAGACCACCTCAAACCGGGCTCGTTCCATGGCCAGGGCGCAAAATTCTCCGGTGATCCTCTGCTGGAACAGTTCCGCGGCTTCACGTCTTTTCAGCGCGAGCCTTTCAGCCGTTTCAGCGAGCCGGATCCCCGCATCCTCTATGAGCTGCTCATATCTGTCTCCGTCAAAGGTCATCTCCTCAAAGCGTACGATCTCGGCTGAGATCCTGTCCCTGTATTTTAAAACATCTTCTAGTGTATCTCCGTATTTTCTTTTTACACGTTCCAGCTGAGAAAGGCGCTCGTTCACATGGGCAAGCCTCTCCTCGTCCAGGTCCATGCTGTCCACTTTATTTTTAACATCCCGCAGTGCACCCTCGAACTCGTCCACTGCAGAGGCTGCTTCAGCAGCGATCTTCCCAATATCTCCAGACACACCCTTCAACCGTTCCACCCGTTCAAACACCTCTGAGATGATGGCACTGTAAACCTCATTCTCCTCAACAATGGAATAGAGGGCTCCGGCATCCTCCATTATGGATTTGGAGCTTTCAAGTATATCCAGTTCTTCTTTTATGGATTCATCTTCTCCAGGGAATATCTCAAGAGCATCGATCTCCTCTTTTTCAAAGCGGTAGTTATCCAGTTTTCTGCGTATCTCTTTTTCATTGGCTTTGTATTCATCATATGTGTTTTTAAGGCCTGTATATTCGTCAAAGCAGATGATATACTCCGCAAGCTCATCTGCGGTGTCTCCAAAATAGTCAAGGTATCCCGTGTGATTCGCGGGACTCATGAGAACCTGGTGTTCGTTCTGGTTATTAAGGTCGATGAGTTTCTCTGTAAGCTGCCGCAGCTGTCCAAGGGTCGCAGAAGCTCCGTTGATAAAGACCCTGTTCTTGCCGTTTCTCTTGATCACCCTTCGTATAATGAGAAGATCTTCCTGGGGAAAACCATTATCAGAAATCCATCTGGAACTTTCCCGGGAGACAGAAAATAGCGCTTCGACAACTGCTTCTTCAGATCCCCTGCGTATGGTATCCTGATCAGCCCTGTCGCCCAGAGCCATGGATATGGCGCTGAGTATGATTGACTTTCCAGCTCCTGTCTCACCTGTGATGACATTAAAACCACCGGAAAATTCCATGACCACATTATCAGCAATGGCAAAATCTCTGATCTTCAGCTGTTCAATCATCAGCACCTCCGCCTATTCCCCAGTGAAGTTTCCGTTTCAATACATCATAAAAATCTCTGTCTTTCACTCTGAGCAGATGATACAGATCAGGATCCGTGAAGATCTCAACACTCTCAGATATCTCACCCTTAAGAGTGCCGTCCACTACAAGAGCGCCTTTGCTTACAGGTACCACGGTGATCCTGTCCTTTGACCCGAGTATGACAGGGCGCATGCTGAGAGAATGTGATGCGATGTTGTTCAAAATAAAACCGGTGGCTCCCGGGTTCATGATAGGGCCTCCCACGGAAAGATTGTACGCAGTGGATCCCATGGCGGTGGATATGATAAGCCCGTCACTCTTGGGCCGGCAGACATGGGTGCCGTTGATATAGACATCAAAATCGCCCACTTTTGTGGCATCTGCGCTTTTTATCACCACATCATTGACGCTTCTTCCATGATAACCGTTCCCTTTAAACATCAGTCCCTGGCTGACCTGTTCTTTAAAATCCCCTTTGAGGAACACAGCTTCCATATCCGACTGGTACCCGGATGCTTCCGAGGAAGTAAGGAAACCCAGGTGTCCCAGGTTGATCCCGAAATATCTATAAGCTGGTCCGTACTGGCCCATGGCATAGAGCAGAGTACCGTCTCCTCCCAGCGTTACGATACATTCAGCTTCCCGGACATCTTCTGTCACATCAAGATGCTCACCGGCCCATTCCAGTATACCGTCGATCTTCCGGCGGTCTGAACCGCTGTCCTTAAGCTTATTTATCATGAGCAGTATCTTCACTTGAATATACTTCCTTTTCTATTTGTATGTCACCGTCCCGCTTTTCACCGCTGCAGGCAATAAAATATTCCCTGTTGCCGGATCCGCCTGCTATTACAGACCTTCTTATTATAAAAGGTATAACTCTCTCTTTCAACAAATATCCCATGAATGATTCAAGAATCTGCACATGGATGTCAAGGTCTGTCACCACTCCTTTTTTGTTTTTTGCGCTCCGTTCTGTCTCAAACTGGGGCTTGAAAATAAATATGTTTGACTTTTCTCTTACAAGAGGCACCAGTTTTCTCAGAGATATAAAAGAAAGATCCGCAGTTAAAATATCATACAGCCCCCGCTCCTCTTTGAAATAATCCCTGAAATCAGTCTGTTCAAAAAGCGATATCCTGGGGTCATCTCTCAAAAGCTCATGCATCTGCCCGGTACCCACGTCCACGGCGTCCACTGATTCGGCGCCATGTTCCAGAAGCAGCTGTGTAAATCCTCCTGTGGAGGAACCCACATCACAGCACTTTTTTCCCTGTATCGGGATCTGCGATGTTTCCAGGAATCCGTTCAGTTTCAGCGCGGCTCTTCCCACATAAGCCATGCTTTTCCCATGGACCTCGACCTGATCGCCGGGAAAAATATTCCTGGACGGCTTCAGCACCGTCCTTCCGTTGACAGTGACTCTGCCCTCTCTGATCTCATAGAGCGCTTTTGTCCGTGTCTCCGCATACCCTTCGCGGGCAAGGTAGCTGTCCAGCCTTACTTTATCCATCTGAAGATCCTGTCTGAAATAGAGACAGCGTCAAGATGAGCTTCCCTGATGAGTTCATCCTGACCTCCATGGCTGTAATACTTATCCTCAGCTCCAAGGTTCAGGACATCCGAACTGATCCCTTCCCTGTTCAGGAAAGCGCCGATGGCTTCACCCACGCCCCCTGACACAGTACCTGATTCCAACGTGACAATATATCTGTGTCCGCAGGTCCTGAGATAATCCTCATCCAGAGGTTTAAGAAAACGCAGATCGAAAACAGCGGTATTGAGCCCCTTTTCAGAAAGGATGGCAGCGCAGTCAACCGCTTCCCGCACCATCCTGCCTTCCGCACAGATCAGCAGGTCGCCGCCTTCCTGCACCAGCTCACCCCTGCCGTATCTCACAGAAGCGCTCCCGGACCCAATATCTCCCGCGGCTTCGCCTCTTGGATATCTTACGGCAATGGGGCCCGATTCAAACTTCGCCATGAACCTTACCATCTTTTGCAGGTCTCTTCCGTCTCTGGGAGAAAGAAGGGTCATGCCCGGGACGGTACGGAGATATGCTATATCATAAAGTCCGTGATGTGTGGGGCCGTCCCTGCCCACAAAACCGCTTCTATCTATGAGGAAGCGCACAGGGGCCTTCATGAGCCCCGTGTCATGGATAAGCTGATCATAAGCGCGCTGCAGGAACGTGGAATATACCGCAAAAAACGGCTTAAAACCCTCAAGAGCAAGGGCAGTGGCGGTGATAACCGCGCTTTGCTCTGCGATGCCCACATCAAAATAACGCTCGGGGAAACATTCCTTGAACTTCGTCAATCCGGTACCAGACGGCATAGCCGCAGTAAGTGCCAATATTTTGTCATCTTTTTCCGCCAGTTTCAATATTTCCCCGCTGAAGATCTTGGTATACGTTCGCCGGGCTTTTTTCGCCCCTGCGGGGTGCACTCCATGATATCCTTCGGGGTCAGTTTCAGCCGGTCCGTAACCCTTCCCCTTGACAGTCCTCACATGGAGGAGCACAGGCCCCTTTATGCTGCGGCATTTTTTCATATATCTGACGAGTCTGGGAATATCATGACCGTCCACAGGGCCGATATACGTGAAACCGAGGTCTTCATAAAACGCCCCTTTGATAATAAAACTTTTAATGGCTTCCTCACTTCTGCGCATAAACTCATAAAGTCCGCTTCCCGACGGGATGGATTTCAGGAACTTTCTTATCTCATTCCTCACCCCCGTGTAAAAATCCGAAGTAATGGCTTTATTATAATATCTGGCAAGAGCGCCCACATTCTTATCGATGGACATCTCGTTATCATTGAGTATCACGATGGCGTTGTCCCATTTTTTTTCACCCATGAGATTAAGTCCCTCAAACGCAACGCCCCCTGTAAGCGCGCCGTCCCCTATCACAGCCACAACGGCATGGCCCTGGCCTTTGAGCTCCCTTGCGGCGCAAAAACCCGCCGCAGCGGACACCGATGTTGAAGTATGGCCGGCATCATATACGTCAAAATCTGATTCATCGCGTTTCAGAAAACCCGATATACCTTCTTTTTTTCTTAAAGAGCTGAACTCACAGTTACGCCCTGTAAGGATCTTATGGGCATATGCCTGATGCCCCACATCCCAGATGACTTTATCCTCAGGGGTGTTAAAAGCATAATGGAGCGCCACTGCAAGGTCCACAGCCCCAAGGGAAGATGCCAGATGCCCGCCGTTAAGTCCGCATACAGACACGATCCTGTCGCGGATCTCAGCGGCCAGTTCCTCAAGAGATTCAGGGGGAAGTCCCCGAAGCTTTTCCACGTTAAAATCATCGTTCAAATATCTATATCCGCTCATATACCATCCGTTCCAGTTCAGTAATATATTCAGTGAGACTCGGCGTATTAAAACCCAGTGAAGAAAAGGTATCTCTGATTTCGTGGAATTTTTCAGCTGCGACACTTCTCATTTTTTCAGAATCTGATGTATGCGTATATTTTTCCAGATCTTTTTCAGTATCCTTCCCTGCCTTTTCCGGGGTCCATGCTCTGTCAATCATGTCATCGGCAAGCTGGAATATGACTCCAGTCTGCCTTCCAGCAAGACGCAGTCTGTCAATAGTTTCAGCGGACAGGCAGCAAGCAAACCCCGCGCCTGCCAGGGCATAGGAAAACAGGGCTCCTGTCTTTCCTTCATGGATCCTGAGAGCAGCCTGCAGTGCCTCCCCGTTCGCTTTCAGATCCAGACGCTGCCCCTGAACCAGGGCGCTTAAAGACATGCTGAGTTCCCCTGAAAGTCCCGGGACACTTTCAGCCGCCTCAAATGCCAGCGCTATCATATCCACGGCTGTCAGCACAGTGACGTCGGGTCCGAAAACCAGGTGGTGCGCTTCTCTGCCCCTTCTCACAGATGCATCATCCATGGAAGGCAGGTCGTCTATGATCAGAGAAGCTGAATGTATAAGCTCCACAGAAACCGCGACGGCGGCACACAGGTCAGAGTCAGCGGCAAGGCCGGCGTCTGAGCACAAAGCCAGGGCAGCACTGCTTCTCAGATTTTTAGACGGAGCGTTGAGAATATAAGCTATTTCCCTGCACTCTCCCCGCTTATCTTCAAGTCTTCTCAGCCATGCTGCAAGAATAAGATCACTGCTCATCATCATCCTTTCAAGAGTATATTACTATAAATATCACACCCTATCAAGATACCCTTTTAATATTGCAAAACCGTCAGCAGGATATATAATTCAGGAAGGGGGGATCATGGAAATATTCACTGTTATTATCTCGATCATGCTGCCGGTTTTTCTGGGACTGCTCTTCAAAGGGCTGAAAATATTTTCCGAGGAGGACACCACGATACTGCGCCGTTTTGTGGTAAAAGTCACAGTGCCCTTCATCGTGTTCAGAAACCTGTACAAAGCCAACATGGAAAGCCTTAATCAGATAGCTCCCTCGGCTCTATCCATGATATTGATAACATTCCTTTTTGCTGTCACAGCCCTGATGCTTTCCCGTTTTGCAGGCCGGGTAAAAAAAGAGAAAAACGCCTTTATTTTTTCCGCTTTTGTGGGAAATTACGGATATCTGGGCTGGGGAGTCATGTTTTATTTTTACGGAGAAAGCGGCTTTTCCCGCTCTGTCTATTTCACCCTGTTTTTCTGGCCTGTTTTCCTGCTTTTCGGTTTCTGGCTCATCTATATGCGCAACAGACAGGAAGAGATATCAGGGAGAGAGATTGCAGCGCTCCTGCTGCGCAATGCAGCGCTGCCCATTGTCTGCGCAGCGGCAGGACTCGCCGTAAATCTTTCCGGCTGGACTCTGCCCCCGCTTTTCGATGATTTTATCTCCAAGTTCGCCGGGATCACCATCCCAATGATATTGTTTACAATAGGCCTCTCCTTTAAATTCAGGATGAACCTCTCCCATATCAGGACAGTCATACTTGCCTGTATCCACAGGCTTTTTCTGGGCTATATCCTGGGACTTGCAGTCTGCTGCGCGGTATCTCTGCTTTTTCCCATGGACATCATCACAAAAAAAGTGATCCTCATGGAATCCATTATGCCCACCGCCGCCATGGCGCCTTTTTTCGCCGAGCACATTGATATTGACAAAAACATACAGGCGGCAGTTATCACACTATCCACTATTATATCCATCGTCACCATACCGCTCTGGTATTTCATAACTGAACAGCTTATAAAAGGATGAAAGGAATCACATGGTTTTGTATATCATCAAGATCGTTCTCTCAGCGGTCATAATCACAGTGGTATCGGAGATATCAAAAAGAAGTTCCCTGTTCGGAGGGCTTGTGGCATCTCTGCCCCTCACATCCCTGCTGGCGATCATATGGCTCTATATTGATACAAGGAACATAGAAAAGATCCAGTCTCTTTCCGTCTCAATATTCTGGCTGGTACTCCCCTCCCTTGTTTTTTTTGTGACCCTTCCAGTGCTTCTTAAGAGACTGTCTTTCACACTCTCTCTTCTCTGCTCATCCTGCATAACCATTACCGCATATTACGTGATGATCGCATTATTAAGACATTTTAAAGTAAAATTCTGACACAACACTACTGGAACAACGTTGTAAACGCCCCGTCAAGAGCCATGTCCGGAGAAACGGGGATACCGTCAACGCGGAGTTCCCAGTGCAGATGGGGTCCCGTGGAAAAACCTTTTGTACCCACTGTCCCTATGACATCATCTCCCGCCACTATCTCTCCGGCGTCCACATGGATATCCTCCAAATGATAATAGATGGATTTGATCCCCTTGCCATGGTCTATAATGACAGTCCCGCCCCGCGAGTACATCTCTTCGGCGCAAAGCACCGTTCCCGGAGCGCATGTCCTTACAGGGGTCCCGCGGGGATTCCCGCCGATATCTGTCCCTTTGTGATAGTTCCGGTAACCACTGCCGTTATAAGACCGTATCCTTCCGAACCGCGATGTGATCCTTCCCTCCAGTGGAAGGACGATCTCTCCCGCCCATTGAAGCACCGGGACACCTGCTTTCATCTCATGGATCAGCATGGAGACTTTCCGGTTCTCATATGTAAGCAGTTCTCTTTTCAGCTGCCTGAACTCGAGTCGAGTATCCCCTTTGACAGGCAGATTTATACGCTCCCTGGGATAATCACCGTATAACTTATATAATGGAGATGTAAAATAGTTCTCGCCATCCGGGGAAACAGTCAACTGGACGGTTTCAGCGGGATCCAAAACGGAACAGACTATATAAAAAAAGGTTCTTCCATGGAGTGTATGATAGATCTGAACCGGCTTGCCGTTCACTTGCACGGAAAACTCTCCCCGTGGAGATTCGATAAACACGGGATATGCTGTTCCCTTTTTAATACCTTTCGAAGGCAGAGAAATAACTGCGGCGCCTTTTCCGGAATATGGCACCTGGAGCTGTTCATTGCTGCCGCCGTCATGTATCTCCAGGGTCATACAGCGTCGTTCATCAAGAAAAAGCACTGGAGGCAGCTCATATCCCGGACGTCCGCCTCCCTCTTTTTTGTCCAGTTTGTTTCCGAGATAGTATACCCGGGTATCATCATTCCGATTTCCGTAATTCAGAAACAATATCTTCTCACTGAAAGAAACAGGCGGCAGAAATGCCGCCTGTGTAAGATTTATTCCAACTGACAAAAACAGTGCCAGCACGATCAGGAAAGTACTACTTTTCCTCGTTATCCGACTCTGTCTTTGCGCTTTCATTTTTACCCGATGTGTGTACGCCCATGTTGATCTCGCCATTGACAATGCCGCCTTCTTCCAGAAGAAGCTTACCCGTTGTAAGCATACCGTCCAATCTTCCCGTGGGATGGATCACAGTCCTTTTCACAGCTTTCACATTGCCTTTGATCCTGCCTGCGGAGACCAGTTCCTGGGCTTCGATATCTGCATCCACAAATCCCGAAGCGGAGACGATCACTTTTCCTCCGGCCTTGATATTCCCTTTGAATTTGCCGGAAACTGTTATGCTGTGTTCAACATTGAGAGTCCCTTCTATAGAACAGGATTCTCCCAAAAATGTCTCCATCTTTTCAAAATTATCCATCTGTACCTCCGCTATTAGTTTTCAGATTATCGTTTAACATGATGTTCAAACCCTTTAATACAAGAAGGGGGTCTATTTCCGCCTCATGCTTAACAAATTCAGCAAAAAAGACCGAATAACCGCCGGTGAGCACCAGGGAACAACTGCCGCCCTGAAACTCTTCTATTCTTTTTACACAATTATCTATGGCTCCCAGGACAGTCCAGAAGACGCCTGAATTAATAGCTTCCTCGCTGTTTTTCCCCACATTCCGCCCTGGTATCTCAAGATCGAACATGCTGAGCTGTGATGTCTTTTCAGACAGGGTCTTAAGCAGGGAATAAGGACCCAGTGAGATCATGCCGCCTTTAAACGTCTTTTTTTCATCCACCAGCGAAAATGTCAGAGCGGTGCCCACATCGACCACGATAACAGGCGCACCGTACAGGTTCATGGCAGCATAAGCCCCTGCGATGCGGTCTTCTCCAAGGAGCCCCTCATAGGCTATATCCATGTCAAGGTTCATATCCGGGACAGAAAAGAGACGTTTTTTTACCGCATTGGTCAGCACGCACTTCATGATGCCGTTTGCTTCAGGGACCACAGAAGACATCAGCGCATAGTCAAATTGATTGTTTTTAAACAGGTCTGATTCCGACACTCTTTCAGGTGTCCTCATAAGATCCCTGGTAGGGTATGTATTATAATCTTTGAGGCTGCCATCCTGAAAAACGGCGGCTTTCATCATGGAATTTCCAATATCCACAACAATATTCATACGATGACGCGCTCACTTCCTGCTGCCGGGTTTCACCAGCGGCAGCCCTTTTCCGCAGAGAGGGCAATCAGATGCCTCATAAGAGAGGACTTCAAGTGCCAGCAGCGACTGGGACGGATAACCAAAATCAGTCCTGCCGTTGCTTCTGTCAATAAGATATCCCACTCCTGCAATATCAGCTTCTATGCCTTCAAGATATTTTATCACTTCACGGACTGACTTTCCCGTGGTCACCACATCTTCGCAGATAAGGACTTTTTCACCTTTTTTTATCTCAAAACCGCGGCGCAGAGTCATCTCACCGTTTTCACGTTCAGTAAAAAGAGCTCTAACGCCCAGGGCTCGTGCAGCCTCGTAAGCCACAGTTATGCCTCCCATGGCAGGCCCCACCACTACGTCGACCTGCACATCCCGGAACTTGTCCGCCAGGGCACGTCCCAGCTTTTCCGCCAGTTTCGGGTCCTGAAGGACCAGCGCGCTCTGAAGATATTGATCTGAATGCCTGCCTGAAGAGAGCAGGAAATGTCCGCTTAGCAGCGCGTTGTTTTCACGGTATATGTTCAGCACTTCGTCCTGTTTCATCACATCACCTTTCATTTTCAATCAGGGCGGTATTCCGTGTGGGAGTTCAACGCCTCCGCAGGGTATTTCCCCCCTGGTTCCTGATTAATCACCTTTGCTTTATTATAACACCGGGATAAGCATATTCAATGTTAAAGTAATACATCATCCCCCGCTTTCCCCGCTGCTGTGAGGACCACAGAGACACAAAGTTCACAGAGTACGCACAGAGCGCCTAACCAAGAACTGTTTCGCCTTGCGAACACCGGTTCTCAATGGCTTTAATGCCATGAGCCTGTGCATACATGCGTATCTCCTTCTTGGGTGTGAAATAAAACGGTTTCACTGAAAGCATGCTGTTCTTAAAAAACCGGGAAACGGGCTTGGGAGCGTATATTTCTCCACCGAAAAAAATGCTCATCATCAATGACTCCACTATATCATCTCCATGGTGTCCTGTGATTACTCCCGCCGCTCCCGCTTTCAAAGCGGCCATAAACAGGTTTTTCCGCCGCTCCCTTGCACATAAGTAACAACCCTGTTTCGAAAAATCTTCCTGCTGCACGAAAATGGGCTCCGCATCTGTGATGCCGCATTGTCCGGTGACTGTTGAAACCGCCCCCTGTCCAAAATCACAGTGCACAGGGATAAATTCCCCTTCAAAGCCTCCGTTGACAAGAAAATGAAAAAGAACTGCGCTGTCCACTCCCCCTGACATGGCCACTGCAAAACGGGAACCCCCATTAAGCAGACGCAGGGTCTCAGTCGGGATATTTGAATAAATTGATTTAAATATTCGCGCGAACCTTACCGGGGTCTCCCGGTTCCGGGGATCCATGTTCAGGGATTGATCTTCACTGAATACTTGACAGGCCCCGTTTTTTCAAGGGTCGCCGATATGCCGCAGTACCTCTGCTGCGAGAGATCAACAGCTTTCTTTATCTTGTCAGCGGCATCTTCCAATCCCTTCCCCGTAAACACATAGACAAGCTCATAGGAAAGGAAAGGCCTGGGATGTTCTTCGCCCAGCTCCGCTTCCACTCTGACAGTAAAAGTCTCGGGTTCAATACGCATTTTACGCAGGATAGAGACCACATCCATTCCCGTGCACCCGGCAAGTCCTCCCAGAAAGACTTCTTTCGGTGATGGCGCGCTCTCCTGGCCGCCCACGGACCTGGAAGCATCCATCATGGCGTACCTGCCATTATTTCCCTCCACTGCGAAAAGCATATTGCCATGCCACGTGACATCCACTTTCATAAAGACCTCCCGTTATCGCTAAAGTCCCCGTTCTCATACTGATTGATTATTATCTCAGCCTGTTCCCTGTCTTCAATGGAGACTATGATCTCGATCCCCCCTGCAAAAGCAAGAGCCGGCCTCACTCCTCCGCAGTCGTCTGAACGCACACGGGAATAGATCCCCCGGGACTCAAGCAGAGACTTTATGACTGCGGCTTCCGGCTGACTGACGGTAACGTATACGACAGCCTCTCCAGTCATTGGATCGTCTTCTTTTTGGGTTTTATATCCATGATATATTCATCTTTAAGGTTTTCTTCCATTTCCCTGCGTTTCTCGTCATACCCTTCCCTGCCCATGATGGCGTATGTGGCTTTTTTACCTTCCTCAACACCGGGCTGGTCAAATGGATTGATATTGTATAGAGACGCCGTAAGCACCGTCTGGAGTTCAAGAGCATAAAAAAGAGCGCCTATATGCATCTCGTCCAGCCTTTTTAATGTTATGTTATAACTGGGCTTACCTGCAATTGCGAGAGCATACTGGACTCCTGACAGCTCAGCTTCTATGAGTTCATGGGAACTCTTTCCGTGAAAATATGAAAGACTCTTGTATTTTTTAAGGTCCGTCACATCAAAAAAAGTATTCTTTTCAGGTTCCCTCACATCAAGAAAGATAAAAAGCTTGTCATCTGGACCGTCCATGCAGAGCTGCAGGACAGAATGCTGGTCTGTTGCTCCACGGAGAACAACAGGCGTCACCCCTGTCTGTACCACTTTGTTGTCAAGGTCATATCTTTTACCGAGACTTTCCGCCCAAAGCTGCTGGAACCAGAGTCCCGTATCTTTTAACGCGTCCTTGTAACACATCAGGGCGAGGACGTTTCTTTTATACTCAGTATGATAAATAAAATTCAGCAGCGCGGAAATCGCTATGGGATTTTCCTCCACTGGAGTCCTGCGCCAGAAAGAATCGACCTGCTTGGCGCCTTCAAGTATGCCTTCAATATCCAGTCCCACCCAGGCTGCGGGCAGAAGTCCCACAGATGTAAAGACAGAATATCTGCCTCCCACGCCTTCGGGGATCGTAAAACTTTTCAGATCATACTCAGCGGCGATCTTTATGAGGTCACCTTTCTCCCTGTCCGTTGTCACAACAAGATGAGACGAAGGTTCAAGCCCCTCTTTTTTCAGGAGAGAAAATATCAGTGAAAACGCCGACATAGTCTCGGCGGTACTGCCTGATTTTGTTATGACATTAAAAACTGTCTTTTTCAAATCGATCACATCAAGGATATCCATGATGGTATCAGGATCTGAATTATCCATAAAAAACAGTTTCTTCGGGGATGTGATATTAAAATAGGCCGGCTTAAGAGCTTTAAACAATGCAATGGCCCCTAACGATGAACCGCCTATCCCCACTACCACGAAATAATCAAAAGACTTCAGTTTATCAGCGTATTCTTTGATCTCAGTGATATCCCCGTAGGGCAGTTCCATGAAACTGTATGGGGGATTCCCCCTGCCGTTCTCGATCTTCAGCTGCCCTTTTCTGAGCATCTCATTATAAGCGTCGGGGAATCCGGGGGCGAGCCCCGAATCCCTGCCGACGTTGCTTTTCAGTACATTTGAAAAATTAAATCGCAACATAGAGTCCATTATGATCAGTCGTATTCTCCCCGCAGTCTTTTCTCAATGATTCTCAGTCTGCCCTGAACATAAGGGTACTGAGGATTATTAGCGATAGCCAGATAATGTTTCTGTGACAATCCCCATCTTTCCAGAGTAAAGTATACATCACCCAGTATTGAATGAGCATAAGGGTTGTCAGCGATCTCAAGTGACTTCTGGGCGGTTTCGATTGCCTGATTGTATTTATGCAGTTTCTGATAACCGTCGGCCAGAAGGGCGTATCCCTTTTCATTTTCAGGATATGACTGAGTAAACCTTGTGAGTACTTCAATGGCATCATTGGCGTACTTATTGAACATGGTCTTATTTGTCTTTTTATACATCTCGGCGAGTCTCACGTAGGAGCTGGCGAGATGTGACATGAGCTGAGCGGAGTCGACTTTGATGTTAAGTCCTGTCTTGTCAGTCTCGATGGCTTTATTATAGAACTTGATCCTCTCAGTGATATCAGCTTTTGTGATCCTTGCCTTATCGGCGCCGATCTTCATACCTTTTGTAAGATATGCGTCTGCAAGATAGTAATATGCCTGCCAGTCATCGGGGCGTACTTTTGACATCTCTTCGTATGCGCCTATGACGCCATCGTAATCGCCCTTTTCCTCATATGTCTTTCCAAGCTGGAACCAGCCGTTGCCTTCGCCGAAACCAGGATCTTTTTTCAGGCCTTTGCGGTAATATTCGATGGCGTTATCAAGTCTTCCCTCCTGCCTGTAGATGTTAGCAAGAGCAAACTCGGCTACGGCGCTTTCGGGATTCACGTTCATGGCTTTTGTATACATCTCGTGAGCTTTTTCGGAGTTTCCGTTTTTCTCGAGTATGGCGCCATATTTAAGATAACCGTTGAGGTCACCGGGCCATCTGCTTATAAACTTCCTGAAGTATATGCCGGCTTTGTCAGTCTGAGCCATATTGCCATGGGCCAGACCCAGTCCAAGGAGAGTGTTCTTGAAGATCTTGACATTTTCATCTTCTGCCAGTTCATCTTCGCTGAGTTTGTCCAGTAATTTGAGAGTATTCTCATAATAAGGAACGGCGTTTGCCCAGTCTTTCCTTGCGGAAAAAGAGAATCCTTTATTATACTCTATAACATGCTGAGGAGTAGTCTTTATCTCCGCCATCTCACCGGCAAAGGGATCTTCCTCTTCCATGGTCGCACAACCGGTGAAGCCGGCCAGGACCAGCATCACGGCTACGAAATATAATGTTAACTTTTTCATGTAACCACCTCTTTCTTTTATCCAATATGAAGCAGATATTTCACTGCGCTCCACCACTCACCCTGAAGGAACTGAACCCTTCCGATGAGCATCGATATCCTTGCCATTACAGTATATCCGAAAGACGCGCCGAAAGTGATCATCAATACCCAGATACCCACTTTTGCGATCTTTCCGTAACCGCCTGTATGTTCCTTTGAGAAGAAAAAATACACCAAAGCGGCTAAAACAGCAAGTAAAATCAATACGGTGTTTATAGCCGCGCCCAGATTCGCCCCGGCAAAGCTGATACCCTTGAAGGGAGCGATGGTGGCACCTACCTGTTTCAATATGTTCGTCTCGAGCTCCAGTATGATATTAAATCCCACTGTCATACCTACTGAAAACGAAATGGCCCATCGTGAAAGCCATGACACCTTGGGAATAAGGCGCATGAGCATCAGGATCCCGAGTATCACAGGGACAGTGACATTAAAATATGCCCAGAAGTTGTCAGCGTTTATCCATGCCTGTACCACGTTAGGCTTAAACACATTATAATAGTTGTATATAAACCAGTATCCCGCCGAAGTACCCACGAAGAGATGCTCGGCAAATTTATATACAGGGTTATCCTTATAAAGGAAACTGAATATTGCTAAAGTCAGCAGACCGGCAACAAATAATCCAATCGCCATCATTACAGTCATGACCATCACCCTACCTTATTCTTTGCTTTATTTCTTTTAAGCAGGAGCATGGTGACATTCCCTATGATGATGAAGAGAATGATCATCAGATGTGCCCATGTCTGGGCGCTCATGCCAAAAGAGGCGGTTCCTATGGCTTTCGCCAGAGTCTCATATTCCGCTGCACCGCGAAGACCTCCCATGAGGCCCTCCAGCTGTCCGGAATTGTAATAGGCGTAAAACTGCGGTGCGCTCACCGCGGTGACGCCGCCGCCTACGGGCACTTTAAATCTGTCCTTGCCTATCATGACCCAGTGCTTTATACCGGGATCACCCGCTGAATACGAGAGGATGTAATCAAAATCTCTCAATGAGTTAAGCCCCTTGAGCATGGGGATTTCCGACAGCAGTGTCCCGTTCATATCCGTGGGAAAGGGATCCGTCAGTGCTGATCCCATGCTGCTGATAACCACCAGACCACCGGTCTTGTATCCCAGGTTCACATAATCCACACCGTATTCAAGGCCGAACTCTTCTCTCATGCCGTCCATCATCTCCTGAGCCATCTTGGGACCCTGGGGCCACAAGCCGAGAATGACCATCTTATGTTTTTTCCTGATACAGTGTTTGATAGTGGCCACAGCCATGGGTTCCAGTTCCGCCAGAGTGGAAGGATCATAGTCAAACGAGACGATGACATTGCTGCCTTCGGGAAGGTTCTCAAGACCTTCGTAAATATCGCTTACTATGGGAGAAGGATTAACACTGATAGGCACCTTAAAGAGAAGCGGTACAAACACAGCGATGGCAATAATCAAAAATACAATCCGTCTATCCAGATTATTCAACTTTTCTAAAAATCTCATACTGCCCCCTATTCCCCGCCGAGATAGGAACGTTCTATCCCGAGAATGATCTTAATACCCGTGGCGATGAGCCCCAGCGCCGCGCCCATAAGCACCGCGCGCTGACCGGCCATATTCATGACTTCCATGATCCAGTCTGTCAGCCTGGGTATATAAAGGAAACTATACCAGTGGCCCTGAGCCCAGCTGGTGAGCCATTCGCCGATGGGCACTCTGCCCAGCATGACGATAAACGCCGTTACCAGGAGTATAGTGGCCATGGCTGATTTCGCCCTGAACGCCCTGAATGAGGCAGACGCCACATAAAAGGCCAGGAGCGAGAATATTGTGGCGCTCAATGGTATATAGATATATATGAAGATAAAATCAAACGATGGACTGTTTATTCCGCCGGCCATAAATCCGGCGATTATGGTGAACAACAGGCCCGCGATGGTGACCCAGTTGTAAAACCTGTCATGCTTCGGCCCCTTTGTTGCTTTTTTTAAACTCACCATGAGGAGGTTTAAAAGCCCCAGCACCATGGTGAATGTAACAACAATGAGAAACCACTGCTGAAGCTCATCCCTGCTTTGTCCGAATCCTGCGCTGGGCACAAAATAAGCAACAATCATTATCAGGGCTACCACAGCGGTGATAATAAGCGGAAATTGTCTTTTCCAGAACATAGACCCCTCCTCTACCCGATATCCGTAAACCAGTCCGCTATGCCGATCTCAGGAAAGAGAACAGTGAGGATGGTTCCGATGATTAATATTAACATGATCGCAAGCTTAGCAAGATCCTGCCCCTTGAGGGTTCCCAGCATATCCGGCTGTCGGCTCAGATATGCCGATGCGGCATACAGTTCCTCGCCGATAAGCGTATAGTCGCATGCGGCGATAAAGAAAGGCAGCTGAGAAGGCATGGCCGTTCCCGCTATCTGTATGGCTCCGATGGAGTTGCCTGTCTCCGCAAGTATAAGACTCTCCGCATAGAAGGTTCCCAGCATGAAAATAGCCGCGGGTTTCTCCCTCATCATGATGCCGTCAACGCCGGAAACATAACCGAACTGATCATCTGTAAGGTAATGTATCATATTCTCGTT
Source organism: uncultured bacterium (assembly GCA_964525975.1). GTDB lineage: Bacteria > Macinerneyibacteriota > Macinerneyibacteria > Macinerneyibacteriales > DSCS01 > CAZJQC01. Next base: position 523 of record CAZGIO010000012.1, on the reverse strand, counting down.
AAACGCATCGGGACGCCCCGCTTTGAGATAAGATTCTTTTACTGTCTCACGCGCCGTGGACATGACCATGGATCTTGACACCGGCACATTCAGCGCCGCGTCATAGACCGCCGTCTTGTGGGATACTTCACCCAGGATAATGATACCCGCCACGGTCTGGACATCATCGATATCCATGATACCGGGGACGAAGAGGATGGGTTTACCCATCTCAGTGGCACGGCCGATGGCCTCTTCCACAGACTCCAGCGCAGGTATTTTCCTGATATTGAACACCACACCCTTTTTGGCAAGACGTATATAATGTATGATCAGAAAAGCGATCAGAAGAAGAGCGATAAGCACGATCAGCCTGTTCATATTGAACAAGGATGACTTCGGCACCATTTCCTGCGAATAATATTCGCCAAGGACCGCTTTTTCACCGTCAAGCAATACCAGTTTGTATTTGTAAGCGGATTTATAATCAAGCCCGGAGTCACGCATTTTCCCCATGAGATCCGAAGAAGTCTTAATCTTCCCT
>CAZGIO010000011.1:18329-20110 GCA_964525975.1 uncultured bacterium | reverse complement strand
CTTGATGACCTCGTGAAAGAGGCTGATAAGATAACAGTAGTATCCTACAGTGATATACCTCACTTCCCCGTTTCAACAGTGGGGACACACAAGGGTACGCTGCTTCTTGGGAGTATACAGGATGTTGAAGTGATATTCATGAGAGGGCGTTTTCATCTTTATGAAGGATATCGTCCCGAAGATATAGCATTTCCCGTCAGGGTCATGGCGTCACTGGGAGTCAGACTCCTTATAGTGACCAATGCTGCTGGAGGAGTAAATCCATCGTTTGCGGCGGGAGACATCATGTCCATCTCAGACCATATTAACTTCACAGGAGAAAATCCCCTTGTGGGTAAAAACCATGATGAGATCGGGCCGCGGTTCCCGGTGATGGCTGATGCATATGACAGCAGCCTTATTGAAATATTTTTCCATGAAGCGGATAATCTGGGAGTAAAACTGAAAAGCGGGGTATACCTCGGGTTGAAAGGCCCTTCCATGGAGACCGACGCTGAGTACAGGATGGTGGGCATACTGGGGGGAGACGCTGTGGGAATGTCAACGGTGACAGAAGTGATAGCTGCTGTCCACGCGGGTATGAAGGTGTCCGGTTTCTCAGTGATAACAAACCAGTTCGGCGCGGAAAATGACAACGGGTTCGGTGATGTTGTAAAGGTGGCTGAAAAAGGGGGAAGGAAGCTTGGAAGGCTCATTTCTGAGGCCATTAAAGCACTTGACAATCATATTAAAAATACGTAGTATCTGAAATCAAAGGAGGTTGGTTTTGAGGATAAAAACGGGATTATTGCTGTTGTTGATGACCGTTGTCACGGTTGCAAGCATTGAGGCAGGTGAACCTGTTCCACATCCCAATCCATGGAAATACAATATCAACAATTCATCCAATGGAGGAATAGATTTTTTTGTTAGAAACGATGCGACTAAAGCTGTGCTGAAGATCTACTCCCTGGGAGGAGACCTTGTCAGAGATATGGAGGTCACAGACCTGGCTCAGCTTTCAGGGGGGACTGTAACATGGAACGGCCTGAACCGGGAGGGATGGCTTGTCTGCGGCGGAATATATTTTTATTATCTTGAAGTGACTTACGCAGGCGGAACAGAAGAGTACAAAGGCAAGATCGTCTTTGTCAATTAGGAGGTGCTTATGAAAAAGAATATAGTATTGCTGCTGTTGTTAAGTGCCTTTTATCTTTCCGCATTTGGTTCCGGCGAGGGAGAGCAGGGAAGGACCGGCTCTCAGATACTGCGATTGAACATGTCAGCGAGGAGTACCGCCCTGGGCGGTGGCGGGATGGGGATTATTGACGGGATGTCAGCGATCAACATGAATCCCGCGGCAGTGAATGATATAGATCGCCGCGGCATAACTCTGTCTCATCAGGAACTTTACGATGGTGTAAGGGCGGAGTATCTTGCATATGCCCAGAAATTGTTCGGGATCTCACTTGCAGTTGAAACCAGGGGATTTTACTTCACCATGGATGAAGTGGATGCCGCAGGTGTTGTGACAGGTGATTCATTGAAGATATACAATGCCGCAGGTGCGTTTACAGCGGGGCTTAAGCTTGGCGAACGTATCAGCATAGGCGGCGGAGCAGTGGCGCTAGTAAGTATTGCAGATATTGACATTTTCGACGGCTCCCTTATGCTGCAAAACGCAACTGATACGGCCGGAGAGGTGCCCGGCAGGGTCAATTTCGGCAAGATGCATCTTAAGCAGGTAAACACAAAAGTGCGTGACCTTTACATCAACCCTGATTCCGTCGGCATGGTGATAC